>JAWOBD010000056.1:0-12362 GCA_046498175.1 Dehalococcoidales bacterium
GCTCCCCCTGTAGAGATAATAGGCTGAACAGGTACCTTCTGATGAAACCATACACGGACCTACCGGGTGCTCTGGGGTACAGGTAGTGGCAAAAAGCGAACAGTCTTCTGGTGTACTTGTTCCCCTCAGAATATCCCCACAGATGCAGCTGCTTGCTTCTGTGGCTGGTTCGGTGGGGATATCGAAAGCTACCTCGGCATCGAATTGCTGGTATTCCTTCTTAAGCTTCAGACCGCTGCCTGGCAGGTTTCCTATGCCGCGCCAGTTGGCCGGTGCCGGCTCAAATACGGTTTCCATTATCTTAAGGGCAGTCAGGTTACCTTCTGGCCGTACTCCCCTCCGGTAGGCTATCTCCACTCTGGCCACACCGTTTTCTATCTGACTTACCAGCATCTGGATACACTGCAGTATATCCAGCGGTTCGAACCCGGAGATAACACAGGGTATATGGTATTCACGGGCGATTTCTCCCCACGGATAGGAACCGGTAATGGTACTCACGTGTCCTGGGCAGATGAGTCCGTTCAGTATGGACTCTCCGGAATCCAGTATGGCCCGGATGGCTGGGGGCGAAAGCTTGTTCAGAGATAGCAGGTAGTAATTATGCAGGTGCTCTTTATTTGCCTGGGTAATAGAGGCGGCTATGGTTGGAGCGGTGGTCTCAAAGCCGATGCCGAGGAATATGACGGATTTATCTCTGTTCTCCCGTGCTATGACGATGGCGTCCATGGTGGAATAAACCATGCGTACATCGGCACCGCTGGCCTGGGCTTCCTGGAGGCTCGATCTGCTGCCGGGCACCTTCAGCATATCGCCGAAAGTGGCGATGATTGCCCCGGGTAATCTGGATAGGGCAATCGCCTTGTCTATATCGGCATTGGCGGTAACACAGACCGGACACCCTGGCCCCGAAACCATCTCCAGATGGGGTGGTAATACCTGTCGGATACCGTTTCTGAATATGGTTACCGTGTGTCCCCCGCAGAATTCCATAAGGCGGGATGGGGTTCGGGACGTGTGTTTGATACTTGTTATCAAACCTGTGGCCAGTTCACTGTTGCGAAACTCGTTGATGAATCTCAATCCGCCTCCTCGGCCAGGTCTGCCATTTCCCTCATCATTTGCAGTGTTTCCTCGGCGTCTTTCTCATCCATGACGTTGATGGCATACCCGGTATGTACCAGCGCGTAGTCACCCACCTGGGCCTCGGGGGTCAGTTGCAGGCTTATGCGCCGGCTGATACCCCCTATCTCCGCTTCGGCTTCCGTGCCATTGATTGATTTAATTCTTACCGGTATGGCTAGACACATTGTTTCCTCCTTGAGACAGAACTGGCAATCACGGCCTGACCCAGGGATAAACCGCCGTCATTACAGGGTACCAGTTGATGGGTGATTACCCGAAAGCGTTTTTGCTCCAGCTCGGAAACGGCGATTTTGAGGAGAAGGCGGTTTTGAAAAACACCACCGCTCAAAGCGACGGTGTCGATACCGGATTCCTGGGATATGGCCAGACAAACATCGGTGATTATCCGGGCCACGGTCAGGTGAAATCTGGCTGATACTGCTGAAGCGGACACCCCGCTTTTTATATCCCCGGCAACTGCCGAGATAAGCGGGGCCAGGCCTATCAATCTGCATTCCTGCTCCTTTTTAATGCTGAAGGGATATACTTCGTAGCCGGTCAGGTCATCGATATTGTCGGGCGCGACCATCTCGAGTTCAATTGCTGCCTGCGCCTCGTAATCAATCCTTTCTCTTATCCCGGCCAGTGCCGATATGGCGTCAAAAAGCCGCCCGGCACTTGATGTGAGCGGTGAATTAATACCCTGCTTAAGCTGTTTTTTTACCGTCTCAACTTCGATCGGATCGATATTGCTCAGAGGGAGCCCGCCAAGGGGGAAATCGTTGCCGAGCAGGCTATAGAGATAGCCTAGGGCCATGCGGGACGGCTTTTTTATGGCCGCAATACCCCCCGGCATCGGTACATATTCCAGATATCCCATTCTGCGGAACGAAGTGAAATCGGCCAGCATGAATTCACCACCCCAGATATTCCCGTCGCTTCCGTATCCGGTGCCGTCCATCGATACCCCGATGACCGGTTCCGAAACCCCGTTTTCAGCCATGCAACTGGCTATATGGGCATGGTGGTGCTGAATGACAACTATCTCCAGGCCCGTTTCTTTACTATATTGATGGGCATACTTGGTGCTCAGATATTCCGGGTGCATATCACACGCTATCAGCTCAGGCTCGATGCGGAAAAGTCCTTTGTAGAGCTCAATGGTATTCTCGAAGTGTTCCAGGGTTTCCTCATTTTCCATATCGCCGATATGCTGGCTAACGAAGGCGTGTTCGTCTTTGGCCAGACAGAACGTATTCTTCTCCTCGGCACCGCAGGCAAGAGTCTGGTCTGCCTTGAAGGGAAGAAAGACGGGGTATGGTGCGTAGCCGCGTGCTCGTCTTATTGGCCGGGGTACTACATCCACGAAGTAAACGCTGTCGTCGTAACGGGCGTATATATCACGGTTGTGAATCAAGAAGTAGTCGGCTATATCCTTGAGCCTTAGCAGCGCCTCGTCGTTATCCTTGGCAATGGGTTCTTCACTCAGATTGCCGCTGGTCATTACCAGCGGCAGCCCCGTGTCACTCAGCAGTATATGGTGTAGTGGTGTGTAGGGGAGCATAACACCCAGGTACTTTAGGTTCGTGGCTACGGAACTGCAGATATCGGAATCCTTACGTTTCCACCCCAGTAGCACGATAGGGCTTTGTGGAGACTCGAGGAGGCTTGCTTCACGGGGTGAGACAAAACAATGCCTTTCTGCCTCTGCCACACTGGCCAGCATGACGGCGAATGGCTTGGACGGTCTTCTCTTTCTTCTTCTTAACCGTTCCACAGCCTCTTTGCTGGTGGCGTCACAGGCCAACTGAAAGCCACCCAATCCACGTATGGCCAGAATCTGTCCGTCTCTGAGAATCTCTCCTGCGGTAAAGATATTATCTTCATCTTTTGAGACTTGAGCGCCGCTTCTGTCAACCAGTTTCACGTGAGGCCCGCATACCGGGCAGGCATTGGGCTGGGCGTGAAAGCGCCGGTTGAGCGGGTCGTCGTATTCCTGCTGGCAGTCGGGACACATTCGGAAACGGCTCATCGTTGTCCTGGTCCGGTCATAGGGGATATCTTCAATAATGGTAAAACGGGGGCCACAATTGGTACAGTTAATGAAAGGATAGCGATAGCGCCGGTCGGTTGAACAGAATAGCTCTCTCCGGCAATCACTGCAGGTAGCGATATCAGGTGATACCAGCTGGTACCTCCCCGATTCGCTATGGCTGGTGCGGATCTCGAATTTTTCGGCGCCCCGGACAGGGAGGAACGATGCCTCGATTTTCTCGATATGGGACATGGGGGGTGCTTTCGTTTTAAGGTCTTCGATAAAACCCTTCAGGCTGTTTTCGTCTCCCTCGACCTCTATTTCAACACTTCCCGAGGTATTTCGTACCAGGCCGGGCAGACCATAGTAGTGAGCCAGCCGGTATACAAAGGGCCGAAAACCAACGCCCTGCACTACCCCCCACACCCTAATTTTTGCTAATTCCTTTGCTTGTGCCAGCACCATCCACCCCTCCTCACCACCTTCGGTTAAACAGTTACTCTCCAGCCGGTCAACTGATAGTCACGGGGTGGCCGGTATTTCTTGAGCAGGTCCAGCTTGCCCTGTTCCTTCAGCCTGTTGTATATCAGGACCCAGGCACAATCCCGGTCTGGGCTTAATTCGCATTTGTTATCGTTGGCTCCACCGCAGGGGCCATTGAGCAATCCCTTGGTACATCGGGCATGGGGGCAGACACCACCGGTCTCGGAAAGCAGGCAGTCACCGCAACCAACGCACCTCATTTCCAGTATCCCGTCATTTCTGTCCTCGGCACCCATAAAGTGCGTGTTCTGCGCCGGAACAATGGGAAGTTCCGGAAATAGAGCAGCCAGAGTTTGTACTCCCAGTCCGCAGGCCATAGAGATTATAGCATCCGTATTTTCCTCGATCTGCGGTCTGACAACGGTAGCTGCCATATAGTCATCACACTGCTTGCCAACGGTAGCAGTCTTGAAATTAAATTTCTTGCCCCTCAACTGTCCCCCAAGATCCAGCAACTGACTTAGAGTATTGGCTTCCCTCAAACCTCTTGGCGGCTGATTACACCCATCACAGCCAAGTATCATGATATTGGAGTATGGGGAAACGGAATCTAGGATTTCATCCAGGGGCTTTTGTGTTGTTACGATCATTTTTACTTGCTCTCCTTTGACCCAATAGTTTCTATTTTTTGGCTGAACTGTAACAGTTCCTGGTTGAATTCGTCTTCGTTGCGTGGGGTTACCGTGCAGAAATGAAGCCTGTCTTGAAGCCCGATTTGGTTCAACCGGTTCTCCAGAGCTGTAATGGACCGCTGGGCTTCCCGGCTGCCGGTATTGCGGTGGCATTCCTCCTCCGGACAGGCTGCTACCAGCACTCCTTCGACTCCGCTCTGCATGGCTTCCAGGATGTGGGAGCCTTCGACACGGGAAGCGCAGGGGACATCAACGATACCCACGTTGGGATGGGACTTTTTGTCCAGCGGGGGTAAAACCGTCCACTGGCAGCGGAAAACCAGAATACCCGGCTTATTCATTTCCGATATAGCGTCTTTAATCCAGCCCGAGATGCGCTCTCTCTCCCAGTTTCCCATCTCTATTGCCATTGCCGGACAAACGGCGACACATAGGCCACAGCCATGACACAGATTCATGTCGAAGCTGACGCCATGTGTGCCCTTGAATGAAATGGCGTCGAAGGGGCAATAAAAGGCACAGTTACCGCAATTAATGCATAACTCTTCGTTATAATTTATCTCCGGAATCGATGGCTGCAGACCTGCTGCAACACAACCCTTACAGCTCTTGCAGGGGCCGCAATAGAGACATCTTCTGGCCTCTTCAATAACCTGCTCGAGGGAGTATTCCTTTTCAAAGGGTTCGAAATTCAGCCTTTCCTCGGCCGGCACCCATAGCAATTCGGGTTGTTCTTTGATGTTGGCGTTCTTGGGGAATGATGCTTCTTCATAGTCCTTTTTCCTGCCCAGCTTCATATTTCTACCCTGTACATAGCGGTCGATGGACTCGGCCGCGTTCATGCCGTCACGCATTGCTTCAGCGGCAAAGCCTACCCTTTTCACGTCGCCGCCGATAAATATGCCCTCTTTGAGGTTACTCATGAGGGTCAGGTCATCAACGTCAATCCTCTTTGTCTCGTTGAGCAAGCCTTCCTGCTCGTATATGGTGCGCTCCTGACCCTGACCGATGGTAATGAGCAGGGTATCGCCTTCCAGATCGATGATATCATTGTGATCAAACTTGGGGTTGAATCTGCCGTCTTCATCAAAAACGGAGGTACATCGTGGGGACTTTATTTCTTTGAATTTGCCGCCTTCTCCGATTACCTCTTCAACACCCCGGGAATATACTATCTCTATTCCTTCTTCGGTGGCACCTTCAATCTCTTCAGTATCAGCAGGTATGCCATCCCTGGAGGATTTATCTTCATTTTCCAGACAGACCAGGGTTACCTGGCCTCCCAGCCGTCGCGCAGAACGTGCGACGTCGAAAGCGACGTTACCGCCACCAATGACTATTACCTTTTTGCCCTGGTATAGATCGAGAGGTGTTTCTCCCTGGTTTAATTCGTAGAGCAGGTTCAGTCCAAACGAAACCCCCTCCAAATCAACGCCGGCAACAGGTTTGCCTTCAATGGAAAGGGGGCGGTTGATCGGGGTGCCCGTGGCCAGAAATACAGCTTTGTAGCCTTCTTTCTTGATATCTTCCAGTGATTTGCCGCCGACGCCGATATCGACACCGGTCTTAACATCTATATGGGCGATTCTGATCAGATTATTGATCACACTGTCAATGACGCTCTGTGGGAGCCGATATCGGGGGATTAGCCTTAGAGCACCGCCCAGTACCTCGGTCCTCTCCATAATTGTTACCTGGTACCCTTTTTTACTCAATTCGTAGGCACACATCAAGCCTCCCGGTCCGCTTCCGATGATAGCTATCTTCTCCCTGTCCGGCGTGGGTAAGGTGGGGGCGGATTCAAGGTGTTTTAGATAGCGGTCGGCAACCAGCCGTACCAGCATTCTACGCCTTACAGCGCCGGTTTCATCCTTGTAATTGCACTGTAACTCGCATAGACCGCAGATATAACTGCAAACCGGGAAGAGAGGGTTTTGCTGGTAGATTTCCTCACCGATCTTGATAATCTGCTGGTCGGCCTTTTCCGGGTCTAGCGGAAGTAGGGCGAGCATGGCATGGCTGCGCTGTATATCCTCTCCCAGAGGACATGCTATCTGGCAGGGGGATTTGTATACCTTGCCTTTGGTTCCGCACGTTACCTCTTCAACCCGGGCCGGGTCTTCTTGATAAGCCACTTCACTCATCAACATTCTGCCTCCTTAGTTAATACTATCTCAAGCCCCAACACTAATCGAAGGGCGCAAAAACATGAGGCACTTAAAGCCAGTTAATGGCGGGAATATCTGTTATGGCAAGAAGCCGCATGGTGCCTGCAACTCTATAAACTCTCTAGAGTAGTATACCATACATTTTATATAATAGTATACTAGTTCATGCTGATAGGTATGAGCCCGGTTAGCTTGTCGATGAAGCCGACCAGTACTGATTGAACATCAGATAGCTTCTATAGCCTTTTCCACTTTGAGATCGGGTCTTGCCTCCTTGATTCGATGAGAAATCTAAATACCGACTCCATCATCAGTGCGAATCGGGTTTCCTGCACCTGGGATGAGAGTATTAATCTCTTTTCCCCTGTGCTCAGATGGCGACAACCTCCCTGACCTCCGGTATTCTCTCCTTGAGTATCCTCTCGATACCTTGTTTCAGTGTCATGGTTGACATCGGACAGCCACTGCAGGCACCTTTCAACCTGACCTTGACTATACCTTCAGTTACATCTATCAGCTCGATATCACCACCGTCGGCCTGCAGGTTCGGTCTTATCTGCTCCAGAACTGCCTTTACATCTTCTTTCATTAAATGCCTCTCCTTACCTAACTAATTCAGCATAGTTTTCCTTTATTGTCTCCAGGAAATCGTCCTTTATGGTCCTGGCATTGAACGGACAGTACTGATAAACCCCATACCGTTTACACTTCAAGTCGTCGATGGCAGGCTTTATCCGGTTAGCCTCCTTCTTGTGGTGGCTTCGTAGGGACATATTGCCATATAAAGGCCGCATCCACTGCACAGATATTCGCTGAGGTCGGCCACCGTTTCCTCACAGTCATCACAAGAAGAAGACCAGTCAAAAGCAACCTTTGGTTTAGCCATCTTCACCCTCTTGGTTAATCAGTATTTTACCAATATGCTCGTAATAGTCAACTATTAGGTTAAAACGAAAACCACCACCCGCCACATCTTACGATTGTAAAATGATATTGCTTATAAACTTACATAGTAAGAAAAACCGGTTCCATCCGGAACCAGTGATAAGAACATATCCTTTCATGATAGTCTATCATTGCATTTTTGGGACTGTCAATAAGTTAACTTGAGGTGTTAGATATTGAAAAGGAAGTTGATAATATCGCCATCCTGTACGGTATATTTCTTACCTTCCAGCCGGAGCAGCCCCTTCTTGCGGGCTTCTGCCAGGCTGCCGCAATTCATCAGTTCCTCGTAGCCGATAACCTCGGCGCGGATGAACCCGCGCTCAATATCGGAGTGGATTTTCCCGGCAGCCTTCAGGGCGCTGGTATCCTTTTTAACCGGCCATGCTCTGACCTCGTCAGGGCCTACGGTAAGGAACGATACCAGTCCGAGCAGCCCGTATGACAGCCTTATGGTGCGTTCCAAGCCGGATTCTGCAATACCGTAACTGCGTCTCATTTCACAGGCCTCGTTTTCGTCCAGCTGGGCAAGCTCCATTTCCAGCTCACCGCAAAGGGTAATGACATTGCAGTTACATCTGGCGTAGCTTGAGCAGAGTGCAGACTCCGAGAACTCGGATTGTGTGAGCTGTTCTTCATCAACATTAAATACTATCAGCATTGGCTTTGCGGTGAGAAACTGGTAATTGGCAATTGCCTTGCTCTCTTCGGCCTCCAGCTTCATTTCCCGGATAGGTACGCTGTTTTCCAGTCTTGAATTCAGCCGGTAAAGTAAATCCTTTTCACGGAGTAGCCCCTGGCGCTCGTTTGGCTTCGCTCCTTTCAGTGAATCCTCGATTCGTTTTAACCTTCGCTCGATAATGGCCATGTCGGAAAAGGCAAGCTCGAGATCCATATTGGCGATATCGCGCCCGGTATCCAGGCTTCCTTCGATGTGGGGTATGCTTTCGTCTCGGAAGGCACGAACAACGTGAAATAGCGCTGCAGCGTTGCTGAGCTGGTTCAATAGCTCGCCCCCGATGCCGTGGTCTCCGGCCATATCCTTGACCGATGCTCCGATATCCACGTACCTCGCTTCGGCGGGGACCACTTTTTGGGGCTGGAACAGGTCAGCAAGCGTGGTCAATCTGGGGTCTGGTACCTTGGCAACGCCGATGTGGGGAGATTTTGCCTCGGCGGTATATATGCCGGTATTCGCGGTGCCGTGGGTGAGGGCGTTGAATACCGTGGTCCGGCCGCTTTTGGGGAAACCGATTATGCCTATGTCGACACTCATATCATATTCTAATTCTTCGTGCTACTATTCTTCAATATTTTGTCACTTGATATGGTAGAATTGGCTGAAAAATCTTAGAGGGCGAAAAGCGATGTACGTGCTAACCGGCAGGGATGATTTCTCTTTGAAGGAATCTCTTGAGGAGATAAAGAAGGGTATCGGAGAAGAGTCGCTCTTGGAAGCGAATACCAGCGAGCTCGATGGTCAGCAGGTCAAACCGGAGCAGATAAGGAATCTGGTCGAGGCGGCTCCTTTTCTCGCGGTAAAGCGGCTGGTCATTATCCGAGGGTTACTGGTACGCTTTGTCCAGAAGGATAAATCGGGTCGGAAGAAAGGGGAAGGCTCTAAGACAAGCGCTGGCAAGCAGGAATACGGACCTTTTCTGGAATGCATGAAGAATGTTCCTGACAGCACGGTCCTGGTAATGGTAGATTCTCTGGATTACCGAGACATCAAGGCAAGTAGTTTCTTTAACGCTCTTTCCAATATGGCGGAGGTACAGTTTTTCCCCCTGCTGAATAAGCCTGGCCTCAGGAACTGGGTTAATCAGCGAGTGAAGCGTGAGGGCGGCGGCGGTATAACCGGGCCGGCTGTGGAATTACTTGTCGAGCTTATCGGCAGCAACCTCTGGATGATGAGAAATGAAATTATCAAGCTTGTTCTCTATACTGCGGGAAGCCGTATTGATAAGGGGGACGTCGGTAAAGTGGTGAGCTATTCACGGGAGATCATAGTCTTTGAAATGGTTGATGCCGTTATCGATTCCAATGCGAAGAAGGCGGAGAAGCTGATCGAGCGGTTGTTGCAGAGGGGGGCTCCTCCCGTTCAGCTCCTTTTCATGCTCTCCAGGCAGTTCAGATATATAGCGCGGGTTAAATCCCTGAAGAATATGGGCGAAAGGGAGCCTGCTGTCAAGGCCAGGCTGGGGATTTCATCGGATTTCGTCTTTCGTAAAACCCTGGAGCAGGCCAGCCGCTATTCGTTGGAGCGAATCAGAGGGGTATACCAGAGGCTTTTGGAAACTGATCTTGCCATAAAAACGGGGAAGATGCGTGGTGAAGTTGCCCTGGAAGTCCTGGTTGCGGAATTGTGTCGATAAAACGATAGGTTCGCAATTCCGGGATATCATGATCAATCCGCAGGAAAAAAATATTGACATCCATTTTGTGGTGTGCTAGTATAGGAAAACGGTTACCTATTACCGTTTATATTAAACTATATTGCAGGAGGAGCTAAGATGAAAGAGATAAAGGTAATACCGTGTTTGGATATCAGGGGAGGCAGGGTGGTAAAGGGGGTAAAGTTTGTGAACTTGAGGGATGCGCGGGACCCGGTAGAGGCGGCAGTGGCGTATTGTCGAGAGGGGGCGGACGAGCTGGTATTTCTGGACATATTTGCGACGGTAGAGGAGAGGAAGACGAAGCTGGAGTGGGTAAAGGGGGTATGTGAGGTAACGACGGTACCGTTTGCTGTTGGTGGAGGGATTGGGAGCGTTGAAGATATGAAGGAATTGATAGATCTTGGGGTGGACAAGGTATCGATCAACACGTCTGCGGTGAAGAGGCCTGAGCTGATAAGGGAGGCGGTGGAGGAATTTGGCAGGGAGAGGGTGGTGGTAGCCATAGATGGGAGGAAGAACCCGGCGGGCGGTGGAGTGCCCCGTCTTGAGGTTGTGATAAAGAGTGGTGAAGAAGCTACGGGGATGGATATTGTAGAGTGGGCGAAGCGGGTAGAGGGGTATGGAGCGGGGGAGATACTGCTTACGAGCAAGGATGCTGATGGGACGAAGGAGGGGTATGATCTGGAGATGACGAGGGCAGTAGCGGAGGCGGTAGACATACCGGTGACGGCATCGGGTGGAGCCGGGAAGCTGGAGCACCTGTACGAGGCGGTAGAGGAGGGTAAGGCTTCGGCGGTACTGGCGGCGTCGGTCTTCCACTTTGGGGAGATATCGATTCCGGAGGCGAAGGAATACCTCCGCAGCAGGGGAATACCGGTAAGAAAATAGAAAATATTTAAAAAAAGGAGGATATGAATATGAATCTCAGTAGACCAAACTCGAATGATGCCACCAGAACGGCAAACCGCTCGAAGAGTGTGGTGCCGATGAGTGGCCTGTGCAGCAGATGCACCGATGACTGTACCGGAAACTGTGAGGTATTCAAATCATCATTCCGCGGACGTGAGGTAATATACCCCGGCCCGTTCAGTAACGTTACTGCCGGGGGAGATAAGGATTATCCGGTAGATTATTCTCATCTTAATATTCAGGGATATGCACTGGGTGCCAGAGGATTGAATCTGGGGGTAAACGGTAATTCGGATACGGCGATATTTCCTTCCGTAAATACCGAGACGGAATACGGCTGGGATATAAAGGTCAAGATGAAGGTCCCGGTATTTACCGGGGCTCTGGGTTCTACAGAAATTGCCCGTAAGTACTGGGAACATTTTGCTGTTGGTGCTGCTTTGAGCGGTATAACTTTGGTTTGTGGCGAAAATGTCTGCGGTATCGACCCGAGCCTTGAGGTGGATAACAGAGGTCAGGTTACCAAATCGCCGGATATGGACCGCCGGATAGAAGTATATCGCCGTTATCACCAGGGCTATGGCGAAATACTGGTCCAGATGAACGTCGAGGATACCAGGCTGGGTGTAGCCGAATACGTTAGAAAAAAACATGGTCTGGAAACTATCGAGCTCAAGTGGGGCCAGGGCGCCAAGTGTATTGGCGGTGAAATAAAGGTAGATAGTCTGGAGAGGGCGCTTGAGCTTCAGAAACGTGGTTATCTGGTTACCCCTGACCCATCAAGCCCGGTTACCCAGGCGGCCTACAGGGATGGGTCTGTCAAGGATTTTGAACGCCACAGCCGGCTTGGATTCATCGATGAGGAAGCCTTCTATGCCGAGGTCGACCGTTTGAAAAACCTGGGGTTTAGAAGAATTACTTTAAAGACCGGAGCCTATAGCCTGCGTGAACTGGCGATGGCTATCAAGTGGAGCTCCAGGGCGGGAATAGACTTGCTCACCATAGATGGTGCCCCCGGTGGTACCGGTATGAGCCCCTGGCGCATGATGGAAGAGTGGGGTATTCCCAGTCTGTATTTACATTCTGCCGCCTACGAATTCTGTCAGAAACTGGCTGATGGTGGCGAGCGTCCGCCCGATATTGCCTTTGCTGGTGGGTTCAGCAGCGAGGACGGGATTTTCAAGGCACTCGCCCTCGGCGCACCCTTTACCAGGGCGGTTTGTATGGGAAGGGCTTTGATGATTCCCGGCATGGTTGGCAGGAATATCGGCGAATGGATGGAAAAGGGCAGGTTACCGAAGACGGTCAGCCAGTTCGGCTCGAGTGTGGAGGAGATATTTGTCAACTATGAAGATGTTAAAAATATAGTCGGCTGCGAGGAAATGAAAAATATCCCCCTGGGGGCATTGGGAATATACAGCTACAGCGAAAAGCTGAAGGTGGGCTTACAGCAATTGATGGCGGGTGCCAGGTGCTTCAACATCCCGGCAATCAGCCGCCGCGAACTGATGTCCCTTACCGAAGAGTGTGCCCGGGTTACCGGGATACCCTATTTAATGGATGCGTATCGTGAGGAAGCGATGGAGATACTCGAAAGTTAACCTGTGGG
>JAWOBD010000009.1:0-6322 GCA_046498175.1 Dehalococcoidales bacterium
AGATGGGGCTGCTCATAGGCTCCGGTGCAATTGAATCGGCGCAACGAAATGTTGTCCAGAAAAGGATGAAGCAATCAGGGCAACGTTGGACAATAAAAGGGGCACAACAAATAGTAAACCTTAGGGTATATCATCAAAGCAACAAATGGGAATATGTAACCGAAATTATAAAAAAAGCAGCTTAAATAGAATTTGTCGTACACCCAAGCATCACTTGAATCATTGAAAGCTGTATAAATGCAACACTTGACTCGGTTAATCTTTCATAATCTTTTGAGGTTCTTCGCTGAAAAGAAATCCAGGCAAATGTCCTTTACAACAATCCACCTTCCCAATATTTTACAACTTTAATATCATAATATATATGTTTTATAACATTTTAAGTGCTCTTCCAAATTCGTACGTAAGAACAATATTGAGCAGCAATGCAATTTCAGAGAGGATGCTAAAATACGGGCAAAAGGATTAAAATGCTGAATATAAACAGGCTAATTAAAGCTTTTCGCGCCGATAAGAATTAGCAGCGAGTAAAATATTCCAGGTTGGTCTTACAATATTTGTGCAAGGCCCCTGTTAAAGAAATGCCGGAAACAACAATAACTCAGTAATATTTAATTGGGCAGGATATATATATATTCTTAATATCAATATCCCCTCGATTGATGGATACTATGCTGTATATGCTGCTGACTGCTTTACGATACCCTGGAACTGATCCGCTTTCAGGCTTGCTCCGCCCACGAGAGCCCCATCTATTTCGGGCTGGTTGATTATTTCATCAGCATTATCAGCCTTGACGCTCCCACCATAGAGAATGCGGGTCTTTTCAGCCGCCTGTTCCATTCCCATTTCCGATAAACTATGGCGGATAAACCCGATTGTTTCATTGGCCTGCCCGGCAGTTGCCGCTTTACCCGTACCGATGGCCCATATGGGCTCATAGGCCAGTATCACATTATGCAGGTCTTCTATTCCCTGAAGAGAGGATTTCAGTTGCCCTCCGAGCACAGCCTCGGTTTGACCGGACTCCCTTTCCTCGAGGTTCTCACCGATACATAATATAGCCTTCAGGTCGACTTTGAGTGCTGCCTTTACCTTCCTGTTTACAATATCGCCGCTCTCACCAAAGTACTGCCGCCTCTCCGAATGCCCTATTATCACGTATTCACACAGGCCGGCCAGCATCAGCGGAGATATCTCCCCCGTATAGGCGCCCTTTTCTTCGAAGTACAGGTTCTGTGCCCCCAGCTTTACCGTACTGCCCCTGATAACCTCCTTTACCGGCACCAGGGAGACAAAGGGAGGACACAGCACCTTGTCTACACCCGTAATTCCATCAAGACCCTCTTTCATCCTGCTAGCCAGTTCAACGGCCTCGTCTACCGTGGTATTCATCTTCCAGTTGCCTGCAATCATGGGGGTACGCATCTCAAATTCCTCCTTATGCACCAAATTTCGCCAGTTTCAGTGAATGGGCCATGGCCAGTGGCATTATGCTGGTGGCATGTAAACGCCCCAGTCCACCCGAGGAACAGGCAGTTTCTCCAAATTCTGTTGCTCCATCAGTGCGGCACCACCTGGAGTAAAGAAGCAATGGCACCGGGTGCCAGCTATGCCCCTTGAGAATAGCAGGCGTGGAATGGTCGCCGGTGACTACCAGTACATCCGGCCTGTTACACAATAGCTCCGGTATGGCCCTGTCCAAATCCTCGATAACCCTTACCTTTCTCTCGAAGTCGCCGTCTTCACCCGCGCTGTCAGTTCCCTTTATGTGAATGAAAAAGAAGTCATACCCGGAATAGTTAGCCCGGAGCGTCTCAAGCTCATCTTCTATGTTCGAGCCCGTTTCCAGGATGTCCATACCCACCAGGCGGGCAAGGCCCCGGTACATGGGGTATGTCGCTATGGCTGCGGGTTTAAGCCGGTATACCTCACTCATAGCAGGGAATTTAGGCCTTGTCGAGAAGCCACGCAGCAAAAGCATATTGGCCGGATGATGGCCGGCAAGAATCCCCTTTGACCGATCGATGAAATCTCTCACGATTTCAGCAGTATCCCCGGCATTTGGCTCGAGCGCGGTAACCTCGCGAGGTGGAACCCCCTCCCGCTGCGGGTCGGAATCGCTGAGACCCGGCTTAAGCCCTTCTCCCCGCATTACCAGTATAAACCGGTGTTCCCTCACCGGACGGACGAAAAGCAACGCGTTACCGATGTTCATTCCGTCCAGCAGCCCGCATAGCCTACGGCATTCCGCTGTATCTATCCTTCCGGCACGCCTGTCTGTAATCAGGCCTTCGTTATCGGCGCTGCAGAAGTTACCCCTCGCCGCTATATCTCCAGGCTCCAGCTCGAAGTCTATCCCCACCGTCTCCAGGGCTCCCCTCCCGATATTATAGGTTATTGGGTCGTATCCGAAGAGCGATAAATGGCCCGCCGAGCTACCCGGAGTTATCCCTGGCCTGACGATATCGATGAGGCCGGTAGTACCTTTCCTGGCCAGTCCATCCAGATTCGGGGTACTTGCCGTCTCAAGCTCGGTCTTACCCGTCTCGGGATCAGGCAATCCTCCCAGGCCGTCCATGACCAGAAGTACAATCTTAGACGATGTAGGCTGGGACAGACTTTTTATCAACTTAAGATCATCCATAACTAGGACTCCTTGTCCGGCAATGCCTCAATGCCCGGCAGTTTTTCACCGCCAATGAACTCAAGTGAGGCACCACCCCCCGTAGAAACAAAACTCATCTTCCCTTCAAGCCCCATTTCAGCCACCATATCGGCGGTCGAGCCTCCTCCTATTACCGTGGTGGCATCGATTTCTGCCAGGGTACTGGCCATAGCTCTGGTCCCGGAAGCAAACTGAGGGATCTCATACACACCCATCGGACCATTCCAGAAAACTGTCCTGCATTTGTGAAGCGTATTTTCAAATGCCCGTATGGTCCGGGGCCCGATATCCACGATTTGCCTCTCATCCCCTATTTTCTCCACTGCC
This sequence comes from Dehalococcoidales bacterium, assembly GCA_046498175.1. Taxonomy (GTDB): domain Bacteria; phylum Chloroflexota; class Dehalococcoidia; order Dehalococcoidales; family UBA5760; genus UBA5760. The sequence goes on from JAWOBD010000009.1 coordinate 2,996, forward strand.
TCTACCTCGGCTTTCGCCTCACGGCTGATTTCACCCGCAACCATAACATCCACCGGGAACATCATCCGCACATTACTCCGCTCCGCCTTTTCCATCAGACTAAGGGCAACATCAAGCTTATCCTTCTCCACAATCGATTGCCCCACGTTTAGGGACTTCGCCTTGAGAAAGGTCGCCGCCATACCACCGCCGATAAGTATATAGTCAACCTTATCCATTATGTTGTCTATTATACCTACCTTGTCGCTCACCTTGGCCCCTCCAAGTAGAGTGGCAAAAGGATGCTCTGGGCTTTCTATGATACCGCCAAGGGCCTCTATCTCCCGCTCCAGCAGTAAGCCTGCAACCGACGGAAGGTGCCTTGTTATGGCCTCTATCGACGCATGAGACCGGTGCGACGTCCCAAAAGCATCATTTACATACACATCAGCAAAAGAGGCAAGCTCCCTGGCCAGTTCTGCATCGTTTTTCTTCTCCCCCTCCAGAAAGCGGATGTTCTCCAGCAGCAGTACATCCCCTGCCCTCATACCGGATACTGCCTCACTGACATCTTTCCCGACACTATATCTGCAGTACTTCACCTTCCTGCCCAGCATCTCTTCCAACCGCTCCGCTATGGGACCCATCCGCAAGCCCTCCACGACCTTGCCCCCGGGACGTCCCAGATGTGAGCACAGTATGATCCTTGCCCCCCCTTCAATCAGGTAATTTATGGTGGGAAGCGCCGCCCGTATCCGGCTGTCATCCGCTATTTCTCCCGTCCTTTCATCGATTGGGACATTGAAATCCACTCTCACCAGAACTTTCTTATCCTCTGTCTCAATGTCCTTTACTGTCAGTTTTTTCATCCCTCTGCTCCAGGTTATATATTTATATCACTACTTTAGCAGTTAGAGCATCTTACGAGCAATTTACGATAAGCCCAAAACGGCTGCCATAACTGCTGATCTTTTTGCCTTATTTCCGTGAAAACGATGAACTGATGCATATATTTGCAAGGGGGCATTCCTGGCATCTGGGGTGTAGTGCCGTGCATATTCTCCTGCCGTGCTCAATCACAAGTAGATGGAAATCCATTATATCGTCGGGCTTTACCATTTCCGGCAACTGCTGATGCGCATCCTTTGCCGAAGCATTCCCTCGAGTCAGTCCAAGCCGCCTGGAAACACGTAGAATATGCGTGTCTACAGGAAGGGCTGGCATTCCAAAGGAAAAAAGTAAAACGCAGCGGGCTGTCTTGACTCCTACCCCAGGCAGGCTAATGAGCCAGTTTTCCGCATCCTCCAAATGTAACTTCGAAAGAAAGTCAAGCTCAATTTCGCCCCGGCGCCGTTTGATTTCTCGAAGCACTTCCTTGATTCGTTCTGCTTTGATAGCACCCAGACCACCGCTCCTGATACATCTCGCTATGGCGGATGTCTCGGCATCAGCAACGCTCTCCAAGCTCTCGAAATAGTCTAGCAGTGATCGGAAGGCCCTTGAAGAATTTGTATCCGATGTATTCTGAGAAAGTATGGTCTGAACAAGGACCGAGACCGGCGTATTTTGCCTGGGCGGGCCAGGTGGTATACCATATTGAATTTTTAATGTATCGATTATTCGGCCGATATCCATCGCTACCGAAGAATTAATTCCCTCTAATCTTGTTTTCACGGCTAAAAATCCCGGCTCTCAGTATATAAAATTTCCGGCTATTATTCGCTCCACCAGTTAATAAGCCTTACTCCGAGTCCAATATGAGCGGTTACAACCGGGCCGACCTCGCTGGTATGCATCTCAGCACATGAGAACTGCTTAAGTAATTTATTTTTGATCTCTTCAGCCTCCGAGGGCACGTTACTGTGATTCAATATTACATGCAATTTCTTACCGGCGCTCTCCTTCTTTATTATGTCAAAAAGGGATGTTAATGTCTGCCCCTTTGTTTTGCATCTTGCGATGGGTTTATGTTCACCACCGGTAGAGGCATCCATTTCCATTATAGCCGTGTTGCTTATCTTTGAGGCAGCCCAGGGCTTTCCCCTGGCAATTCGCCCGCTTCTTGCCAGATAGTAGAGGTCATCGTATAACACTATCAGTTTGACCCTCTTTACCATATCGTTGCACAAGTTGACTACTTGAGAATAACCCTCTCCGTCGGCAGCAGCACGAGCGGCCTCGAGTGCAATGAGGGTCTGAGCCCCGCAGGCACTCAAGGAATCTATCACCTCTATTTTTGTATCAGGCAGTTCGGTCCTTGCCTGCTGCTGCGCTTGCATTGCAACGTTCACCGTCATTCCAAGCTTGTTGCTGTGACCGATAAATATGATTCCCCTTGTTTCTTTACTTAAATCCCGAAAAGCTTGTATCACTGTTCCAAGCGGCACACCGGAAGTAGTCGGGAGTTTTCCTTCTTTCCTCCAACGTGGAAAATCGTTGTAGTAATTGGCCAGATCTACTTCATCCTCGGCGTAGTTTTTCCCTTCTATCATGATATTCATGGGTATTATCTTTATGTCATGCTCATCAGCAAGTTCACGGGGAATATAACTGACTGTATCTGTCATTATGGCTAATTCTTTCATAATCCTTACCTCACAATATTTAAATTGCTTAATGATAATAATTGGCCATCGTATTCGTCAACTATAACATAAATATCTGCAATAAATTATTTGTAATATTGAGTTGACATTTACTGCGCTTTCTGTAATTATTGCGGGGATATTCTTCCTCTCCAATAAATTGTTACCTATCCATATGAAGCTGAGATTATGACAAATAATGGGGGGAAAATACGTATCGCTTTAGACGTTATGGGTGGTGACTATGCGCCGCATGATATCGTAAAGGGCGCGGTCATTGCTGCCGAATCAGGAGATGTGGAGATTATCATGCTTGGCTTTGCCGATACCATCAAAGCGGAGATGAAAAGGTATGATACAAACAACCTGCCAATCCGCGTTGTATATGCCAGAGATGTTGTGCCGGAGGGTGGGAATCCCGCACTTAATGTGCGTAGGATGCCTGACTCATCCATTGCAACAGTTGCCCGATTGGTGAAAGAGGGAGAGGCAGATGGTTTCGTGAGCGCCGGGCCAACCGGTGCTGTGGTTACTGCTGCCATCCAGTATCTCGGTATGATAGATGGAATAGACCGCCCGGTGATAGGTGGTGCAATTTTTGATACCGCCCCCGCTACTGTTGTATTTGATTGCGGCGTAAATATGGATTGCAAGCCTTATCACCTTCTCACCTTATCGTCTCCTCGCCCCGCAGCACCGGGCGACAGTCCGGGTCCAGGCGGAGTCCGCCGTAGCCCTCGTCATCCAGGCGCAGCAGCCCGCG
>JAWOBD010000010.1:0-4106 GCA_046498175.1 Dehalococcoidales bacterium
CGGGTTACCGTGGAGATGCCCAACGAATACTCGGAAACGCTTACCCCTGTATCTTCGGAGACCAGTAGCATCTTCGATGACAGCCCGCCGATGGTATGGCCTCCCGGAAATGGTATTTCGGTAGGGGATTACTCTACCAACATAGCATTTCAGGGATTTGCCAGTTTCGATATCTCTGGGATTCCCGCCGATGCCAACATCACCAGTGTCGAGGTGGACTTCTCCAGCTATTCTATCGGTGGTACGCCGTTTGCCGATCTGGGATGCCTGCGTGTGTACCAGCAGGAATACGACGAACTGGACGAGACGGACTTTTTCACCGGTACGCCAGCCGATCCGGTACTCAGGTACTGTTCTGAGGCGGCGATTATGGCTCACGACAGCCCCAGCATGCGTGATGCCCTTCAGGATAGTATAGGAAACAACCGTTTACAGTTCCGCTTCCAGTTCAATGAAACGGAGACCGACAATAACGGAGACCAGGACTACATACACTGGGACAATAACGAGCTGATACTCAATATCGAGTACAAGTCATTCGAGTAATCAAATAAGCGGTGCAGGGAAAACGGTGGTCAAAGGAGGACCTGGCATATGAAGCAAAAGTCATTTCTTTTGATACTTGCGGCAGTGGTTTCGATAAGCGGTGGATTGCTCTCGTGTAAAGCAGAGGAGCCGGTAGATTCCTACAAGGTAGGGGCAATACTTGCTCAGACGGGTAGCTATGCGGGCCTCGGGCTCCAGGCCCTAGAGGGTATTCAGGTAACCGTCGACGAGATAAACGACAATGGTGGCATAAACGGTATTCCCCTGGAACTGATCGTTTACGATGACAAGAGCGAATCCACTGAAGCGGCACTGGTAGCCAAGAAACTCGTAGAGGTGGATGAAGTACATGTGCTTCTCACCTGTACTACCACTTCGCTGTCCATGAGCATTGTTCCTCTTGGCAACGAAGAAGAAGTGCCCACGGTGATACTCTCCGGCACATCTCTTTTCGACGATCAGCTGGGCAGGTGGGTCTTCAGACCGGCAGGCGGGGAGGCAGACTATATCATCACCACTCTAGATTACGTCGACGAGAACCTCGATATAGAAGATTATGCCGTGCTTTTAGAAAACAGTGGCTATGGCCAGGGCGGCAAGGTATTTTTACCCCAGATAAGCCCGAGCTACGGCATGTCCATTGTCGAGGAACAGTACTTCGACCCGGGCGCAAACGATGTATCTCCGCAGCTAAACAACATTAAAAATTCCGATGCCCAGGCGATATATATTTGGGGCAGCAGCCCTACAGCAGCCATGGCGGTGAAGCAGGCCAGGGAGATGGGTATATCACTTCCCATCATAGTCACTCCCCCTCAGCTGGACCCCGGGCTTCTCGATTCCTTTGGCGAATACTATGCCATGGAGCCTTCCATTATCAGCGTAACTGCCAAGATGGACGTATGGCAGCAACTTCCCGACAGCGACCCGGATAAAGCCATTCTGCGCGAGTTCTCGGAACTATACACCGAGCGGTACGGTCATCCCGCGGCTATGTGGAGTGTTCTGGGTGGGCAGCTCGTACAGTTCATCGAGGACGGATTGAAAAGAGCCGAGGCCGATCCGGCCAACCTGGAAGAGGCCAGAAATAAAATAAGGGATGCTTTCGAGAATACCGAAAACCTGGACCTCCTGGTAGCCACCTATTCTATGTCGCCCGAAGACCACTTCGGAGTTGTTCTCGGAGAGACCAAAATGACCATGGTTACCTTTGAAGATGGTCAGCTGGTACTCTTACCCTGAGCAACGATTAGGCCCTGTCCAGGAGTAGCTTGGATTTTTCAGTAGCATTACAGATATTTTTAAGCGGCTTGAACCTGGGTTGCATCTATGCGGCGCTGGGGCTGGGATTCTATATCATTTACAACGTAACCCGTGTGCTCAATCTTGCCCAGGGCGAGTTCGTAATGCTGGGTGGAATGCTGACCGTCAGCTTTTATACTGCCAGCATACCACTCTTCCCCAGTATACTACTCGCAGTAGTCATAACGGCTGCTGTTGGAGCCGGCATATACCGGATAATGATCTACCCGGCAAGAAAAGCATCGGGCATGATCAGGGTATTTATTACACTCGGTTGCGCCTTTATAATAGAAGGAATAGCTCTTCTGGTCTGGGGATGGGAATTCAGAAGCCTCCCCGCGTTTTTCAATACACCAAGCATCCAGCTCTGGGATGCGACAATCTTCGGTCAGACCCCCTGGGTTATCGGTATTACCCTTCTTATGGTCATAGCTCTGTTTCTTTTCTTCGGCCGCACTATCCAGGGTAAAGCACTGCGGGCCTGTGCCGATGAGCCTCTGGGAGCGAGGACCATGGGCATAAGCATCGAGAAAATGGCTCTGTTCTCTTTCATTCTGGCCGCGGCTCTGGGAGCAGTGGTAGGGGCACTGATAACCCCGCTTACAATGACATCCTATAGCATGGGTCTGCCCTTGACCGCCAAGGGTCTGCTTGCTGCCTTTGTGGGAGGGATAACCCGGCCTGAGGGAGTGATACTGGGCGGGTTGGTCTATGGAATGATCGAATCTATGACAGCCGGGCTGATATCTGGTGGATACCATGGTGTCATCGCCCTGGCAATTCTGATAGGGCTACTGGTGTTCAGGCGCCGGGGTTTATTGGTAACTGCCGGTAAGGGGTAGATATGTCCTTTAATTTGATAGTCAATATTATCAGAAAAGGGAAATCATTTTCGACCAGTCAGCAATACCTGGCGGTGGCTATCTTCGCCATACCGATTATGACCATACCTCTAATTGCAGGAGCCTATCCCAATACAGTAATGATAGAGGTGGCTTTTTATTCTATAGTTACCATGGGGATTGTAATGCTTATGGGTTTCGCCGGGCAGATATCCTTGGGGCATGGCGCTCTTTTCGGGTGCGGAGCCTATTTCTCTGCTATATTAACCACGCGGTGTTGCATATCACCCTGGCCGGCGCTCTTTCTTGCTGCCGGTTTAACCGGAGCTATTGCCTTTGCGGTAGGGCGGGCAATGTTCAGAATGCACGGCCTAATCCTGGCCGGAGTAACTCTTGCCCTTAATCTCTTGTTCTTCTATCTGGTTAGTAGCCTTTCAGATCTTACTGGCGGGGCTATGGGTATGATGAATATACCACCGCTATCGCTGGCGGGTTATACGTCACAGAGCATCCTTTTTAATTACTATCTTTTGTGGACTATAGCTGTCCTGCTTCTTATCTTTTCTCTTAACCTGACTGACTCTCGGTTCGGGAGAGCACTTAGATCGATCAACACCTATGCCGGTGGCAGTGAAGAAGCTGCTCTGGTCCTGGGGGTAGATATCACGAAATACAAGGTCTGGGTCTTCGTATTAAGTGCTGTTTACGCCAGTATTGCCGGAAGTATATATGCCCACTATACCCGTATTATCGAGCCCAATACATTTATGCTGCAGTTCTCGGCTCTGGTAGCTCTAATGGCCATTATCGGTGGGAGATCCAGCCCCTGGGGTGCTTTTTTGGGCGCCGGACTGATTGTTGGTATCCGGCAGCTACTAGGTGAATTCATCCCGGTGTTCGTTGGCGGCCCCACAGGTTCATACGAGCTGATAGCCTATGGCGTTATCCTGGTACTGGCATTACTGTTCCTTCCCCGCGGTCTTTTCCCGGTGGTTAAGAAGGTGTTTGTGAGAGGAAAGCCCATTAATAATGAAAGCTAAAGACGAGATAAAAAAACGCGGCATGGTTCCCATCCTCGAGGTGAAAGATGTTACCCTGACCTTTGGCATCCTCACAGTGCTCCATGGCGTCAGCTTCACAGTTCCAGAGGGCAGTATCCTGGTTATGATCGGCCCTAACGGGGCAGGAAAGTCCACCCTGCTCAAAATTATAAGCAGGCTGATTCGGCTACAAAAGGGCGATATCTTTTTCCGGGGTAAAAGAATCAACCGCATCTCTCCGGACCGAATTGCTTCTCTCGGTATCACCCAGCTCTTTCAGGATATAAAGCTATTCTCCAATATGTCCGTCATAGAAAACGTGATGGTGGGTTGTCATATGAGAGCCGGGGCCGGTCTGTTGAGCTCTGGATTTCGA
>JAWOBD010000032.1:0-4296 GCA_046498175.1 Dehalococcoidales bacterium
CTTCTTGCCATTACAGCTTTCGTTGAGTTAAGCATTATCTCTAATCCGTATCCCTTCATAAACTTTCCGCCCAAATACCAGGTGAAAGACGCCTTGGAGAGCCTGACCGTTGATGAGGAGGGGGAGGCTGGCTGGTACACACATGATATCCTCGCGGATAAAAAGGGGTTCCCTGTGGTTGCAGATTATGCCTTTGGGGCTGGTCTGGGGTTGAGTGGGCCAATCTACGATGACGGCAGGGCCAAGGACGTCGGTTACTGGGTGGTCAAACTGGAGGATACGGATGAGGATGAGCAGGGTAAGCTATATAATGTTCAGGTGATGTTGCTGGGTAGTGAACAGGATGCTCAAGATGTAATAGGGAGGCTGGAATCAGGGGCTGACGGGGACTTCGCCGAGATAGCCGCTGAGCTTTCTCAGGATACTGCCTCGAAGGAAGAAGGGGGTGATCTGGGCTGGCTCGATGAAGAGGATATAGCCGAACCCTTGAGGGATTTTATTCTTGCTGCTGAATCTGGAGAGATAAGTGGTCCGATAAGAGACGATGAGGTTGTGACCGATGGTGGATACTGGCTGGTAGATGTTCTTGGTATCGAGAAAAACAGGCCAATACCGGATAGCGACCGGGATTTTTTGAAGAGGAGAGCGCTGGACGAATGGATTTCTTCACTCTGGGACGATCCGGAAAATACGGTGGAAAGCTATCTGGATGAAGAGAAGACGGCCTGGGCGATAGATAAGGCTATGGGTGGCTGAAAGGCGCGTATCTTAAGCGATGAAAAGGGATAATATAGGAGTTGGTATACTGGGGTTGGGGACGATTGCCGGGCAGGTCGCCCGCGTTCTGGGCGATAAGGCTGAAATTCTGGCTGCTCAGGCCGGTTGTCCGCTGGTGCTGCGCAAAGTAAAGGTACTTCCTCAGGATTTGAACCGGCCTCAGGTGGATGAGATAGGACGTCATCTATTCACCACCGATGACGAGGAATTCTTTGCCGAGCCCGGTATAGATATCGTTGTCGAGGCCATCGGTGGTGAGCATCCGGCCCTGGAATATCTGGATCGCGCACTTGCCGGAGGAAAGCATGTTGTCACCTCCAACAAAGAGGTTATTGCCAAGCACGGGACGGAGCTCTTTGATCTCGCCGAGAGAAATGGCGTAGAGCTTCGTTGTGAGGCCAGCGTGGGTGGCGGTATACCCCTGATTTCCCGTTTCCGGTATGACCTCGTTGCCAACCGGATAAACGGGATTTATGCCATTATTAATGGCACAACCAATTACATCCTTACACGAATGTCCCGGGAGGATGCGGATTTTTCCTCAGTTCTTGCTGAAGCCCAGCAGCTGGGCTATGCGGAAGCCAATCCGGAGAACGATGTAGAGGGGGTAGACGCTGCCTATAAACTGGCTATACTGGCCTCGCTGGCTTTTCATACCCATATCAGGCCGGAGAGCATTTATTGCGAAGGGATTTCCCGTTTATCGAGCTGTGATTTCCGCTATGCCCGTGAATTCGGATTTGCTATCAAGCTTTTGGCCATTGCCAAGGAGAATGGAAGCGGGATAGAGGTTCGGGTGCACCCGGCATTTATTCCCGAGGATTCACTGCTGGCCAAGGTAGATGGTGTTTATAATGCGGTTCTGGTTGTCGGTGACCTGGTCGATAAGGTTCTTTTCTTCGGACAGGGAGCGGGACCATTACCGACATCGAGTGCCGTGATAGCCGATATCGTTTCGGCGGCAAGGGAAATTCTGGCTGGTATCGGTGGTGGAGTGGGGATGGATTTTGGCTCCGGTATAGCTGTTAAACCTATGACCGACATAGAGACCCGATATTACCTGCGGCTCAATATCGATGACAGGCCGGGCGTTCTGGGCCAGATTGCCAGTGTTCTGGGTGAGCGCAATATCAGTATTTCATCAGCTATTCAAAAAGTGGCCGATAAGGCAGTTCAGACTGCTGAAATCGTGGTAATCACCCATCCTGCCCGGGAAAGCGCCATGCAGGCGGCCCTTGACAAGCTGGTCAAGCTTTCCGGAGTTAGGGAGGTAAGTAACTTCATAAGGGTGGAGATATTATCTTAGATTGGCTATGAAGACTGGTGTACTGCATAGATACAGGGATCTGCTGCCGGTAAGTTCCGGTACTCCGCTCTTTACATTGGGCGAGGGTGATACGCCGCTGGTCAGGTGCCATTCCCTGGAGAGGGAAACCGGCTGCAGGGAGCTTTATTTCAAGCTGGAGGGTTGTCAGCCCACCGGTTCTTTCAAGGATCGGGGGATGGTTGTAGCGGTGGCCAAGGCTATGGAGGGTGGAAGCAGAGCGGTAATGTGCGCCTCTACAGGTAATACCAGTGCTTCGGCGGCAGCCTATGCGGCCTACCTCGGAATAGATGCCGTAATTGTGGTTCCGGGAGGTAAAATAACCAAGGGTAAGCTTGCCCAGGCTGTTGTGTATGGAGCCAGGATAGTAGCCATAGAAGGCAATTTCGACCGCGCTCTGGATATTGTAAGGGACCTCACCGAGCGTCATCCCGTTACGCTGGTGAATTCGATCAATCCCAACCGTATCGAGGGGCAGAAAACGGCTGCTTTTGAGATTGTTGATGACCTGGGAGATGCACCAGATTTTCTTTTCATCCCGGTAGGCAATGCCGGCAACATTACGGCTTATTGGAAGGGTTTCAAGGAGTATTCAAGTAAGGGTAAGGCCAGTACCAGCCCACGGATGATGGGTTTTCAGGCTGAAGGTGCTGCTCCTATAGTGAGGGGGTATCCTATCGAAGAACCGCAGACGATTGCCACAGCCATAAGGATCGGTAACCCGGCTAGCTGGAAGAAGGCTGAGGCAGCCCATGATGAATCCAGCGGGGTTATCGATATGGTTAGCGAAGATGAAATACTGTCGGCATACCGTTTAATGGCTTACAAGGGTGGGATCTTCGGTGAACCGGCTTCAGCTGCTTCACTGGCCGGTTTGCTCAAGCTTATTCGCGGCGGGATGGATTTTTCCCGGAAGACGGTGGTATGTGTTGTAACCGGCAATGGCCTCAAGGACCCCGATACTGCTTTGACAAATATGGAGTCATTTCTGGAGCTGCCAGCGGACACCGCGGCTGTGGAAAAAGCGCTGGGTTGGTCAAAATAAACGCTATAATCAGGGAGGGAAACAGGTGTTTGATTCGGATAAGATTAAGGCGGCGGTAACCTCTATTATTGAGGCTATCGGCGAAGACCCGCAGAGGGAGGGTTTAGTTGGCACTCCGCGCAGGGTCGCCGAGATGTACTCTGAGCTTTTTAAAGGTATGGTTATGGAGCCCAAGGATGTACTTTCGGTAAGTTTTAAAGAGGGACACCGGGAGATGATACTTCTCAAGGATATCCCCTTCTATTCAATGTGTGAGCATCACCTGCTGCCGTTTTACGGGCAGGCCCATATTGGCTATATCCCCAATAATGAGGGAAAGGTCGTCGGTGCGAGTAAACTGGCCAGGGTGGTTGAAATCGTGGCCAAGCGCCCTCAACTGCAGGAAAGAATGACCTGTCAGATTGCCGATGCCATTGCCGAGGGAATCAGTCCCAAGGGCGTGGCTGTTATACTTCAGGCGGAACATATGTGCATGGTTATGCGTGGCATCAAGAAGCCTGGCAGTAACATGGTTACCTCGGCGGTGAGGGGTATCTTCCGTACCGATCCCAAAACCAGAGCAGAGTTCTTATCGTTGGTGAATCCCAGATACCCGATGGAATAACGCGGTTAATCCCCCACAATTTGCAGGATAACTCTTCTGGACCGTGGCCGGTTATCGAAATCGACCAGGACTATTTGCTGCCAGGTGCCTGTCATCAGCCTGCTATTACGGAATGGAACATTCAGTGAAGCGCCCAGTAGTGCGGCACGAACATGTGAATATCCGTTGCCATCGCCCCAGCGGCGGTTGTGGGCGTACTCTATTGTTTTGGGGATAGTTCTCTCCCACATATCTTTGAGGTCGGCCAGTACCCCGGACTCGAATTCCGTTGTGGTTATGCCAGCCGTTGAGCCGGCCACAAAGATAGTGACCACTCCGGTACTTATTCCGGCCCCGGATATTTCCTTTTCTATGTCCTCGGTGATATCGATAGTGTCACATTCTCCCGTGGTCTTGAGGGAAATCTCCTTGGTTACTACCATAAACCTGCCTCCCTGTTGGTATTACTTTGGGGTCAAGTCATCCCAGATAATATCTGCAAGCTCAAATACCGGCCCTTCCTGACACACCTGTTTCAGCCCACTGCTGGTATTTATCGTGCAGGCG
>JAWOBD010000030.1:0-3467 GCA_046498175.1 Dehalococcoidales bacterium
GTACTTGGCCTGACGGCTCAAGCGGCCGGGTGGGAAAGCCTCGATGGCTCTCTGTTCGCCCTGCCAAACCGCTGGTGGAACGAGGATGCGGAACTTTCGAAACTGGCTAACCAGCTCCTATATGATAACCATCCGAAATCAGCCGAGCAAATCAGAAAAAGCGGTTCATCATATATAGGTGGTATAACGGAGTGGTATGGTGTTCTCATGATCATCGGCGAAGCAGCACAAATGGGAGAGACTGGCAGTTTCGATTCGCAGGTGCTATATGATACAGCCTCCTCCTTTTCCATGAGTTATGACCAGTGCAAAAACTGGAATTTTGACGACACGAAAAGGACATCCTGGAATTATCTGGGCATATACGAAGCCAGCGATTCAGCGGAGGATCTGGTAAGGAAAGATCCGAATTGGCATCCGGTCATCAATTAGCCCGCCATTATATGCAGCAATTATCAATCCAAAATTGAGATAAGAGGTAAAGGTGCGGTCAAGGTTATGAATAACGAGCAGTGGATCTTGCTGGCAATCAATATAGCCGGTGGTGCCGCCGTTCTCGGGAGCTATTTCCGGGAAATCAAACGGCATCCCGGCAAAAGAAACGACATATGGGGCGGTGTTCCTGAGAGGATCAAACCTCTTTACACAGTTTCGATGCTGCTCGCAGCAGTGGGCTACCTGGCGTTTTCTTATTTCATCGTGATAAGAGCCGATCCGGATGAAATTGAGATCGGTAACAATCTGGGATTCGGGGTTTTCTATCCTGTGTATATTCTTATACTATTGCCCTCGGCGATGTGGATGCCATTTACCTATAAAATGCTTCAGCAGCCAAGTAAGGCAACCTGGATTCAGATACGCTTGATACTGGCTCTGGTGGGGATTGCTTCGCTGGCGCTTCTGGCATTGATTTCAATGCTTGAGCCGCGAGAACCCGGGGCTGCATACTGGGCAGCGGTTACGGGCGCGGCGTTCTTTTGCATCCAGACAGCAGTACTTGATGCGCTTATCTGGCCAGCCTTTTTCAAGGTTAACAGAAAAGGGGTCAGTCACCGATATTAATTTTTCAGAGTAAGAGCCAATTCCGTGTAGCAATACAAAACCAATCGATTATCGAGATGATCAAATTTTACAATGCCATGATGAGGAATCTTTTGAGGGGAGGGGAGATTTAGTAATGGAGATATACACCGGTATCTGGATATCTGCGGTAGCCGTCTGGTTGTACATGACTCTCATGTTCGTCCTGGCAGTCCGCTTCCGTGATAACAGCATAGCCGACAGCGCCTGGGGAATTGGTTTTATTACCGTAGCTCTGGTAACCCTTATTATTACAGGGGATTTTATAGCCAGGCAAATACTGGTTACGTCACTGGTGCTCATATGGGGCCTGAGACTTGCCGTACGTATATTCATCCGTAACTGGGGGAAGGGAGAGGACTACCGGTATCAACAATGGCGCCAGCAATGGGGTCGCCACTTCCTGATACGGAGCTATCTTCAGGTATTCATGCTACAGGGGCTGATGCTGCTGTTTATCGTTTATCCGGTCGTCATAATCAACACCAGGGGTGGAGATGAGTTAACGTGGCTCGATTTTCTGGGTGCGGTGATCTGGGCCATGGGGTTCATGTTCGAGTCTGTGGGCGATTATCAGCTTGACCGCTTTGTAAACAGTCCGGCAAACAGAGGCAAAATTATGGATCGAGGCCTCTGGCATTACTCGCGCCATCCCAATTATTTCGGTGAGGTCACCCAGTGGTGGGGTATTTTCTTCATAGCACTTTCAGTGCCCTGGGGCTGGACAGGTATAGTTGGCCCGCTGACCATTACACTTTTGATAGTCAAAGTATCGGGCATTCCGTTGCTTGAGAAGAAGATGGCGGAAAACCCTGCTTTTGTGGAGTATCAGAAACGCACCAGTGCACTGATACCCTGGTTCCCACGCAAACCCCATACTTTAAAAAAGGAGGCATAACATGGATCTTGGTGAATACTTCGAAAATGCCAGCGGTTATGGAGTGCTGGCTACGGCAGATTCGACCGGGAAGGTGGACGCCGCCATATATGCACGCCCGCATTTTATGGACGAAAATACTGCGGCGTTTATCATGGCGGAAAGGCTGACATACGAGAACCTCAAGACGAATCCCCACGCCGCATATTTATTCATTGAGTCAGGCAGTGGATACTCGGGCATGCGTCTGTTCCTGACCATGAAGGGTGAGGAGGCCGACGAAGCTCTTATATCCGAGATATGCCGCAGATGTGACTATTCCATGTTTGGCGAGAGGCTGACCCGGCATGTTGTTTTCTTCACTATCGATAAGATTTTACCCCTAATCGGTAGTGGCCCGGTTTCATAATACTAAATTAATAAGGAGGTCAAGATATGGAGTACGAAAAGAGATTTCTCAAACTCAGGAAATACAACCTCATCATGGGGATAATCCATCTTATCCAGGGCGCTTTGATGATTATCCTGAGCAGTGATTTCGCGTTGCCGATACGGAACTCCTTCCTGCACTATATGCCGGAGACCGAGAAGCTCAAGGCCGTCACGGAGGATATCGTCACCATAGAGATGGGTCCGCTGGTAGCCGGATTTCTATTCATGTCCGCCATCGCTCACCTTACCGTGGCATCACCATGGGCATTTGGATGGTACGTGAACAACTTGAAGCGCGGCATCAACTACGCCCGATGGTATGAATACGCTTTCAGCGCGTCCCTGATGATAGTCCTGATTGCGATGCTCAGTGGAATATTTGATATCGTGGCCCTCATCGGTCTTTTCTCACTTACAGCGGTCATGAACCTGTTTGGCCTGATGATGGAACTCCATAACCAGACCACTACGAAGACCAACTGGACCGCTTACTATTTCGGCTGCTTCGCCGGGATAGTACCCTGGATAGCTATAGGCATATATTTTCTGGGCTCAGCCGATACCGGTGAGATGCCGACCTTCGTCTATTTCATCATGGGCTCGCTTTTTGTGCTTTTCTTCAGCTTCGCGATAAACATGGTCCTTCAGTACAAGAAAGTGGGTAAGTGGAAGGATTACCTCTACGGCGAATCCGTGTACATATTGCTGAGTCTTACCGCCAAGTCCGCCCTTGCGTGGCAGGTGTTCGGCGGAACAGTCAGCAGATCGGAATTTTAGTGGAGGTTTATTATGGACATAGTTAAGCTGGAAAATAACTCGTGCATGGTGCAGTTGCCAGCCATTCTGACAGACGCGGATGAGGGAGCGATCTTTGCGGCCTGTGCGCCCGAATCCTCCGAAAAGGGGGGTTATATAGTTCTGGATTTCACCAGTCTGGAAAAGATGAACGGACTGGGGGCGAGCATGCTGGTTAAACTGCATGCTCGCAGCCGGGCGAGGGGACAAAAGCTACTGGCCCTTCGGAGCTGACCCGGTGGGGGGCCGACCCGAATCGGATCCATACCTACGTCGACGAGGA
>JAWOBD010000084.1:0-9254 GCA_046498175.1 Dehalococcoidales bacterium
GGGGTGTCATCACCTGTACTTATTTCAACCGCTCCACTTTGTCGTGCCATCCATGCCCTGGCCAGGGCGTCTTCGATGGCTGTGTCATCGGCACCGTCGAAGACCGGAGTAAGTACCTTGATGCCCAGATTTTGTGCTGCCCAACCCAGGTGGGTTTCCAGAACCTGCCCCAGATTCATTCTGGAGGGGACACCGATGGGGTTGAGGATGATATCTACGGGAGTGCCATCAGGAAGGAAGGGCATATCTTCCACTGGTGCAATTATGGAAACGACACCCTTGTTGCCGTGCCTGCCGGCCAACTTGTCTCCTACCGATACTTTACGCTTCTGGGCAACCCATATCTGAACCCACTGGTCGACTCCTGCAGGAAGGTCGTCACCCTGGATGGTGGAGAAAATTTTGACGTTGATTACTTTTCCCCAGACTCCGTGGGGCATCCTTAGGGAGGTGTCCTTCACCTCTCTGGCTTTCTCTCCAAAGATAGCCCTGAGCAATTTTTCTTCGGCAGATAGCTCGGTTTCACCTTTTGGTGTAATTTTGCCTACCAGTATGTCTCCAGGGCCGACATCGGCTCCGATTCGGATGATACCTATTTCATCCAGATTACGCAGGCTTTCTTCACCTACATTGGGTATGTCTCGTGTTATTTCTTCATGTCCCAGTTTGGTTCGTCTCGCTTCTACCTCGTGCTTGGATATGTGCATCGAGGTGAATTTGTCCTTTTCTACCAGCCGGCTGCTGATAATGATAGCATCTTCGTAATTATATCCCTCCCAGCTCATAAAGGCGCATAATACATTCTGTCCCAGAGCCAGCTCGCCCCTGTCGGTACAGGAACTGTCCGCGATAACCTGCTCCGCTTCTACCCGGTCATCAATGCTGACTATCGGGTGGTGATTGATGCAGGTTCCCTGGTTGGTGCGAACGAATTTCATTAGGGGGTAAGTTTCCTGCTCGCCATCGTCGTTGCGGATTACTATCTCGGAACTCGTAGCTGATATAACTGTACCCGGCTTTTTGGTCAGGAATACCTCCCCGCTGTATCTGGCCGCTTCGGCCTCCATGCCAGTGGCCACGAGCGGTGCTTCGGGGCGAAGCAGCGGTACGGCCTGGCGCTGCATATTGGAACCCATAAGTGCGCGGTTGGCGTCGTTGTGTTCCAGGAATGGTATCAGCGCTGTGGCAACACTGAATATCTGCTTGGGTGATACATCCATGTAATGTATTGATTCCGGGGCTGCAAACATGTAGTGTTCGGCGTGTCTTGCCTCCACGTGGCTTTCCGAGAAGTGATTGCTGCTATCCAGCACGGCTTTTGCCTGCGCGATGGTATATTTGTCCTCTTCATCGGCGGTGAGGTATTCGATCTTATCGGATACGAAAGGTACTATCTGTATCTCTCTTTCCGGTAATTTAGATAGCTGTGCTGCTATAGCACTGGTGATCTTTTTGCCGGCTTTTACTATGGATTCACCCTGGTCATTGACAACTTCTTCCCGTGTGGTCTGCCCCTTCAAGTTGATATCCTTATTACTCATTGAGGAGACGACCTTACGGTATGGGGTTTCGATGAAACCGTGCTTGTTAATCCTGCTATAGATGGATAGAGAACCGATAAGACCGATGTTTGGACCCTCGGGTGTTTCGATGGGGCAGATTCGGCCGTAGTGTGAGAAGTGAACGTCACGAACCTCGAACCCTGCTCTTTCGCGGGAAAGCCCTCCGGGGCCCATGGCGGAAAGGCGCCGTTTGTGTGTGATTTCGGCCAGTGGATTGGTCTGGTCCATGAACTGCGATAGCTGTGAACTGCCAAAAAATTCCCTGATGGTAGCTGCTATCGGACGGGAGTTCACCAGAGCGCTGGGGGTAACTGTTTCCGAGCTGAGTATGCTCATGCGCTCTTTAACGATGCGCTCAAGGCGCAACAAACCTATGCGTAGCTGGTTTTGTATTAGTTCACCAACGGTACACACCCGCCGGTTGCCCAGGTGGTCGATATCGCCGGCCGTATCTTCACCGTTGTTTATCATGATCATCCGCTTGATGATATTGACGATGTCTTCTTTATCCAACGCCCTTGTGTTCTTTACAGAGTCGAGTTCGAGCCTTTTATTGAGCTTATAACGGCCTACTTCGCCAAGGTCATAGCGTTGTGGATCAAAGAAAAGGTTATTTATCAACTTTTGTGCATTATCGAGGGTGAGCGGGTCTCCGGGCCTCAGCCTCTTGTATATATCGAGAAGGGCATCAGAAGTGTTACGGATCAGGCTGTCCTTCTCTATGGTGGAATCGATGTAATGGCGTGCAGAATTATCTACATCGGAAAATAGTTCTTTCAGTTCTTTGTCGCTGCCATATCCTATGGCACGCAGCAGGGTTGTAATAGCTATTCTCCGCTTGCCGTCAATTTTAGCTGATATTACGTCACGGTTGCTGGTATCGAACTCCAGCCAGGCACCATGAGTAGGTATCAGCTTGGCGTGACACAGATCACGTCCACTTGAAGCATCTTCCTGTAGAGTAAAAGAGACTCCTGGAGAACGGAGCAGCTGGCTTACGACCACTCGTTCCGCACCGCTGGTAATGAAGGTGCCTTTGGTCGTCATAAGGGGGATTACGCCCAGGAAGATAGATTCCTCTTTTATCTCGCCCGTGTTTTTGATTAACAGCCTGGCCTGAACGTAAAGTGATGTCGAATAGGTCAGATCGCGGTGGCGGCATTCCTGTTCGGAATGCCGGGGAGGGCGAAATTCATAACCCGTGAATTCCAGCTTTAACCTGTTCCCGGTGAAGTCGTTTATGGGAAAAACCTCTTCGAAAAGATGTTTTAGCCCTTCTTCCTGCAGCCAGCGGAATGACTTCAGCTGGATATCGATAAGATTGGGGACCTCCATAATTTCGGGTAGTCTGCCGTAGGATTTCCTGGGTACTTCGGATCTGTTGCCTTCAGTGTGTACTGACATAAAAACCATATTCAGCCATACTCCTTAATCGAACACGAATGGTTATTTGTCGCTATCGCAATAAATAGAATAAAAATAGAGTCAAGGGGATGCAGAGGAATGATACAAAAGAAAAACAAAATGAGGCATAGTACAAAAGTATATAATACTACTAATATATTTGTATGTCAACTATTTCTGGGGGATTTTTATTACTATTTTCTGCTGGCACTAAAATACCTGTTTGGAGGATTGAATTTAGTCATAAATTGTGAATGCTTGACATCCTGTCTGGATGTAGTTTATATTTACAGAGACTTTTTGTCGATGCATTACGGTCTTTCACCACGCTTAATCTGAATCATCGGAATTTTTAATGGATAATAAAGAGAATGGCCATTCTCTGGCAAGTTTAAAAGAGCTACCGGTTGGTTATCAATTTCCCTCGATAAGTTATGAGCTTACCGAACCACTAATCATCAAATACCTGGATGCGGTCGGTGAGCAGCGTGATTTTCTTAAGGAGCGGGTAGTCCCCCCGCTGGCGATAGCGGCGTGTGCCATGACAGCCCTGTCGGAGTCCTTTTCGGTACCTCCTGGTTCGATACATGCATCTCAGGAGCTTGAATTTTGCCGGAGCGTACCTCTGGGTGAGCGTGTTAGCTGCTCCGGCAAGATAGCCAAAAGGTTGGAACGTGGCAGATTAAACCTTATCTCAATAGAGATCAACGCGGCCAATCAGAGTGGGGAGATCGTTTTAAACGGAAAAGCAACTATCGCTGTGCCGGATTGAGCAGTTAAGAAGAGGTAACCTCCATTGTTTGAGAATTCAGGACCGAGAGAATTTCACCAGGGTATGAGTCTACCTTCAGTGCTGAAGAAGGTAACCCAGCAGGATATCAATCTCTATGCGGAGGCAAGCGGTGATTATAACCCCATTCATATTGATGAAGCCTTTGCTGCCAGCACTCCCCTTGGAGGCACTATTGCGCATGGCATGCTAATCCTTGCTTATGCATCTGAGATGATGACGCGGGCATTTGGCCGGTTGTGGCTGGAAGGTGGCAAGCTTTCCGTTCGCTTCAAAGCGGCGGCTCGTCCCGAGGATACCATCACTACCAGCGGCAAGATAGATTCAATTGAGGACAAAGAAGGCGTGCAGTATGCGAGTTGCAGTCTGGAATGCTCTAATCAGAAGGGCGAGGTGATAATTACCGGTGGAGCGGTGGTGCGGCTTCGGTAGCGGTATTATCTCTGGTGAAAGAAGTGAATTTTCCTGATGGCTGATAACAACCGTAGAGTAAGGATAGCCGTTGATGCAATGGGGGGCGATTATGCCCCTGCCGAGATAGTAAAGGGTGCTGTGGCCGCAGCGGAGAGTCAGGGTGTTGAGCCGGTGCTGGTTGGCCCACTGGATATACTGGAGGAGGAGCTGTCAAAATACAGTATATCCGGCTTACCGGTTAGCTGTGTAAATGCAGATACCTTCTTAAAAGAAGGGGAAAATCCGGCCCTGTTGGTAAGGAGCAAGCCGAATTCGTCCATAGCTGTAGCTGCCAGGATGGTAAAGGAAGGTAAAGCGGACGCACTGCTGGGTGCTACCGCTACCGGCTCTCTGATTACCAGTGCCCTGCAGTCATTTGGTATGATAGATGGTGTGGCCCGGCCGGTGATTGGTGGAGTTTTAAGCGGGTTAGCTCCCAGAACGGCGATATTCGACCTTGGCGTCAATATGGACTGCAAACCGCATCACCTGCTTACCTTTGCCGTAATCGGTACCGTATACGCCAGGATATTTCTGGATATTCCCAATCCCAGTGTGGCCTTGCTGAACGTTGGCAAGGAAGAAGGCAAGGGTAACGAGGTTGTCCGGGAAGCCTATGAGCTATTAAAGGATAGTGGCCTCAACTTCGTCGGCAACGTTGAGGGCAACGCTGTCTTGAATGGTGGTGCTGATGTTATCGTCTGCGATGCCTTTGTCGGCAACGCCATTATGAAGCTCTGCGAGGGAGCGGTCGTCGCTATGACGGGCTTCTTCAAGGGCAAATCGAAGAGCTATCCTTTAATAGGGCGGTTTTTAAAGGGTAAAGTTAAGGATTTGCTCAAGTCGCTGGTACTGACCGATAGTGCCGGTGGCGGTCTAATCTGGGGGGTTGATGGGGTGGTGCTGAAGATACATGGCAATAGCCAGGCTGAGGAAGTAACCAGGAAACTGGGTCAGGCCCGCCTGGCGGTGGAAAAGGGAATGGTAGTGAACCTGAAAAAAGAGCTTGGTGCAATGGCGGGCAAAATAAAGCGATAAAAATAATATACCAATCTGGGAAAGGAGAAGTTATGTCGGCTACTGAAGAAACCATCAAGGATATTATTGTCAAGGTTGTACATTGTGACCGGGAGATTCTTACCCCTGAGTCAACCTTCCAGGATATGAAGGCTGATTCCCTGGACATGGTACAGGTGCTGGTCGCGCTAGAGGACGAGTTCGGTATCGAGATACCGGATGAGGAGGCTCAGAAGTTCAAGAATTTCGGTGACTTTGTTTCTTATGTAGAGGCACGCCTGGCAGAGAAAAAGTAATTATTGATGGTAACAGTGACTGGTACCGGTGACAGGCTGCAAATCTATTTCTTTGGAGCTGTTTTATCGGCGCTGTGTATATTGTTATGCCAGGCTTAAGCGTGTGGTGGTCGGTGCTGGCAGGGCATTAGTGGTAAGGCCCTGCCAATCCTGAGGGTAAAGGAGGCGAAAAAGACGAGGTGCAGCGAGTAGTAGTTACAGGAATGGGTACCGTTTCACCCATTGGACTTAATGTTGAGGATTACTGGAAAAACCTCACGGCGGGGAAATCGGGTGTCGGCCTGATACAGAAATTCGATACCAGCAATTATCAGGTTAAGGTGGGTGCCGAGGTCAAGGGCCTTGACCCGGACAAATATATGGACCCCAAAACAGTTCAGCGAACGACGAGGACGATTCACTTGGTGGTCCCGGCAGCGCTGGAGGCTGTGAATATGGCGGGTCTGGATATGCAAAAGGAGACGCTGGAGAGGGTAGGTATTGTCAGTGCCAATATGCAGGAAAACCGGTATGTTGCCCAGGGCTTTGACACCCTTGCCACCCGCGGCCCGAGAAGGGTTGACCCGTTGTTCTTCACCAAGGGGGCTCCCAGCATTATATCGTTGCGCCTGGGCATGATATTTGGTGCGCAGGGGCCCAGTACCAGTGTTAATAGCCTCTGTGCCAGTGGGGCTGATGCCATAGGCTGTGCCCTGAATTTTATCCGCCTGGGCTATGCCGATGTTATGATTGTCGCTACATCGGATGCATCCCTGGATGAGATGACGGTTGCGGCTTTGAGCGTTATCGGTGCCTTGAGCAAGGAGCCTGACCCGGAGAAAGCCTGCCGCCCCTTTGACCTGAACCGTAGCGGATTCGTTTACGGGGAGGGGGCGGGGGTAATGATACTGGAAGGCTATGAACATGCTGTAAACAGAGGTGCACCTATATTTGCCGAACTGGCGGGGGCTGGCTGGACATTCGACGCCTTTGATACCACCGCTCCGCAGCCGGATACCGAAGCGAAAGCCATGAACATCGCCATCCAGAATGCAGGACTGGGCCTGGAAGATGTTGAATATATCAATGCTCATGGTACCAGTACACGGTTGAATGATGTCAGCGAAACAAGGGCGATAAAAAAGTTATTCGGGGAAAAGGCCTATAAGATACCCATCAGTGCTCACAAGTCAATGTACGGGCATTTGCTGTCTGCCGGCGGCATGGTGGAATCGATAGGTGCTGTTCTTACCCTGGGCAGGGGAATCATTCCCCCCACCATTCATTATGAGACGCCGGATCCGGATTGTGACCTGGACTATGTGCCGAATGTGGCCCGGAAGCAGCAGGTGAATAATTGTCTCAAGGATAGCTTTGGCCTTGGGGGGCAAAACTGCTGCCTTCTTTTCAAGAGGTTTGAGGAGTAAGAGAGCTATGTGTAATACGGTAAAGGATCTGGAAGGAAGGGTAGCACTGGTTAGCGGTGCCTCACGCGGTATAGGCAGGGCTATTGCTCTCAAGCTCGCCCAGCAGGGTGCCCGGGTAGCCGTTAACGCGAGGGCGTTGGAAAATGCCGAGAAGGTAGCGGCTGAGATAGGGGAGATGGGGGGAGATGCCATCGCCTTCCAGGCTGATGTGAAGGACAGCAAGTCCGTGAAAGATATGTTTAGCGAGGTGACCGCTCGATGGGAGAAGGTCGATATCCTGGTGAACAATGCCGGTATCAACCGGGACACGCTGTTACTCAAGATGTCTGAAGAGGCGTGGGGTGATGTTATTGAAACCAACCTTACTGGAGCATATAACTGTACCAAAATGGCCCTGCGCAGCATGATGCGGCTCCGCTGGGGGCGTATCATCAGCGTAGCTTCAATTGCCGGGTTGATGGGTAATGCTGGCCAGGCGAACTACTCGGCTTCGAAGGCGGGTTTGATTGCCTTCACCAAGAGTGTTGCCAAGGAGGTGGGCTCACTTAACATAACAGCAAACGCGATAGCCCCGGGCTTTATTGTCACCGATATGACCGACCGGGTGCCGGAGGAGATGAAGGAAGCTATACTGAAAATGACTCCACTGGGCCGGTATGGTCAGCCGGAGGAGGTGGCTGAACTCGTGGCTTTTCTAGCCGGAGACAAAGCGGCCTATATCAGCGGGCAGGTCATCGCCATCGATGGCGGCATTACCTGAGAGAGTCGCCGGGAATAAAATATCAGGGATAGAAAAGAGAAGAACTTGAAGGGCTGGTTTAAGAATAAACCGGTCCTTTTTGCTATTAACCGCCCATGCCGGGCAGACACCCCTGGCGCCCGGCACCGGGGCCAGCCTGCTGCATGTTGTTCTTCAGCCAGTCCTGGAGGCCTTCTTTGCTCTTGTTCATCGGCTCCTTGATCCTCTCCACATTGATATTGGAGAGGTAGCTGGAGGTCCTGTAGGTCTTGGCCGATTCGATCTGCTGGTTGAAGTCCTCCGCTATTTTGAAGAAATTGCTGACGCTGTTCCGTGTTTCTTCGTCCAGAAAGCCGAGCTTTTCGTTATTGCGGTCCCAGCTGCCCGTCTTGAGCTTGGTGGGTTTTGTCTGGGTACCGAACCGCTCGATGATGCCCTGGTCAGCATTGATGTCATTGAGAAGACTTGAGGCAATGTCCTGGGGGGTATTCTCTGATCTCCGCCTTCGCATAAAGATGCTGAATACGATAAGAACGATGAGCGGGATTATCATTGTCCATTGACTGCTGCCCTCACCGCCAAAAAAATCCATAAATTACTCCTTCAGACTTAAGTTATGATTAACACCTAATTAAAACAGATTCTCATGGATATGTCCAGCCGGGTCTCCTGATTAACAGGCATATATTGCGCGAAAAATATTTGCACCGGTACCGGTAGGAGTGCTCCGGAAACGATCTGAGTATCTCGAAGCCGGCCCGCCGGGCCATTCTCTCCAATTCCGGATAGGTGAAAAGGTAGTAATAGCGCTCGAGTGTCGTGCCTTTTCTGCGCCAGGGAACGATTACTTCCTTGCCCTGGAACCAGAAGCGGCGCTGCCAGCGGTTCCATACGGTAATCAAGGCCCCGGCACCGGGTTTGAGGACTCTATGTAGCTCGACAAGCGCTTTAAGCCTCTCTTCATCTCCCCTGATATGATGATAGGTGGCTATCGAGATGGCATGGTCGAAGCTCCGGTCTTTGAAGGGGAGGTGGGTGACATCGCCTACCGTCAGCCTGGCGCTGAAGCCGAATTTGCGGGCGTATTTCCGGGCACTTTCTATCATATTTTCGGAGAAGTCCACGCCGTATAAATCGAAGTTCCGGCGGAAGGGGAGAAAGTCGGGCCCGTGGGCACAGCCCAGGTTGATCAGCCTGCCACCCTGCCAGTGCCGGGCCAGCTCCTCGAGCTCATGTGCGAAGATGGACCAGTGCCGGAAGTTATACCACCCCGGTGCTATTCGTTCGAAGGTCTCTCTGTTTGTTGCCATAGGCACATATTTGCTAAACTTGATACGAGTATACTATGAGAAAATCTACCAGGACAATATCGGGGGTCACACCGCTGGCGGTTATGACCCGTCCCATGAAGTGTCCGGGCCATTGTGTGTGCTGTCCCACCTACCCGGACGTGCCCCAGAGCTATACCCCGGAATCGCCGGCGGTGCTAAGAGCGAGTGCCTGCGGGTATGACGCTGCCGGGCAGGTAAGAATGAGGCTCGGCACGCTATCCGATATGGGTCACCCCACCGACAAGGTGGAGCTGAT
>JAWOBD010000100.1:0-8608 GCA_046498175.1 Dehalococcoidales bacterium
TGGCCACTCCCGATTCTCCCACGCTCAGGGTGGGCTCGACTCCACTTTCCAGCTTTATACCGCTAAATGCAACGGCTGCGGGCTCTGTGTCACCGAGTGCCCCCAGGGCATCATCGATCTTGTGCCGGCCAATACCAAAATAGCGTTCCTCTGCAGCTACAAACCTCTGAAAAATATACCCGGCCGGGAAAGATGTGATTTCGGTTGTACCCACTGCCGAAAGTGTTTCAAGGCCTGCGAATATGATGCAATAGTGTGGAACAAGGAAACCGCTCTCCCCGAGTTCAATCAGGAGAAATGTACGCTCTGTCTGAAGTGCATTGAAGCGTGCCCGCAGGACACCCTGGCTGACTTCACCAGAAGCGCCAAAGGAGTCGAAACAGCCGCGGTGTGATGGTATTCGTAGCTATAAACGTTCTCAGGAATAAACGGAGAGTCGTTTTCCCGGGAGCGGAGTAGGCCGCCAGAAGAGTTAAACCAGGCTCCGTAGTGTAAAGCTTTAAGGCTTCGTAACAATATAGCGGTAATGCGTATTATTGCTGGTAAGGCAAAAGGACACCGACTCAAGGCACCCAAGGATGCCAGTATTACCCGGCCGGCTACAGATCTGGTACGAGGAGCAGTTTTTTCCATTCTGGAAGCCATGAACTGCGATTGGAATGTTGTGCTGGACCTTTTCTCGGGTAGCGGTGCGATGGGTATTGAAGCACTTAGTCGGGGAGCCAGATGGGTGGATTTCGTTGAACGAGAACCTCGCTGTTGTGATATAATTAGACAGAATCTGGAAAAGACGAGGTTTACCGAACAGGCACACATTTACTGCCGCGATGTAAACAAGGCGGTTCTATTCCTGGACAAGGAGTATGGCATAATATTGATAGACCCACCCTATTCTAATCCCTTCATCGGTAAGCTGGTAGCGCGGCTGGCCGATTCCAGATTGATCGGGGCAGAAGCAAGTGTGGTGGTAACTCACTCCCCTCGTATCTATCCCCACGTCCATAATGATACCCTGATGATAGTCAAAGAGCGAAGGCATGGCGACAGCTGTATCACCGTTTTCAAAAAGAAGGAGGGTATAGCTTGATTACCGCCATCTATCCTGGCAGCTTCGATCCTGTAACCAACGGTCACCTCGATATCATCAACCGGGCATCCCGGCTCTTCGAGAGGCTAGTTA
This sequence comes from Dehalococcoidales bacterium, assembly GCA_046498175.1. GTDB lineage: Bacteria > Chloroflexota > Dehalococcoidia > Dehalococcoidales > UBA5760 > UBA5760. The sequence goes on from JAWOBD010000100.1 coordinate 1,181, forward strand.
TCGGTGTATACGATAGACCCATCAAGAACCTCCTTTTTGATACCGAAGAGAGGCTGGAGCTCGTAAAGCAATCCATAACCGACTTGCCCAATGTCGATGCGCGTATCTTCAGTGGAATGACCGTTAGCTTTGCCAGAGAAATGAATGCACAGACCATAGTTCGTGGGCTGAGAATGAGTGCCGACTTCGAGAGAGAGTTCGACCTGGCCATGATGCAGAAAACTCTATCCCCGGAGATAGAAATCGTCTGCCTGATGTCGGAGCTGAAGTACCAATTCCTGAGCTCAAGCCTGCTCAAGGAAGCAGCCCAGCTGGGAGGTGATGTCAGTGAGCTTGTGCCTAGACACGTGGCGTTAGCCCTCAAAGACAAATTTGGCAGAGTATAGCTATAAAAAATTCAATTGATTAGCTTCCTTGGAGAAGAAAAGGGAGGAAAAACAGGAGGTCCAAATGTCTTACAAAATTACGGATGAGTGTATTAGCTGTGGAGCATGCGAGCCGGAATGTCCTAACGAGGCAATCAGCGAGGGGGAGACAATTTATGTGATTGAACCCGACAAGTGCACCGAATGTGTCGGCAGCCACGAGGAATCCAAGTGTGCCGAGGTATGCCCGGTTGATTGCTGCATACCTGATCCCGACCATTCCGAAACCAAAGAGCAACTGCTCGAGAAGTGGCGCAACCTGCACCCGGGTAAAGAGCCTGTTGAGGGTACATACTGATATATAGGCCATAGTAAAAGAGACAACCCCCTCTGCAGGGATAGAGCATCTACGGCAGAGGGGGTTGATTGTTGAGCCCCTTCATCTGGCTCTATTACTACTCGCCGGAACCCGCTACTGGAAAAAAGAACGCACTGTTTCGAAGTCCTCAGGCAATAGAGTCAGCACCCTGGGGAAGACATTCAAAAGCAGCGGTGCAATCTGAGACTCCGTAACCGTACCGGGGGTACCCAGATATTTGATCCAGACCGCCAGAACAGCACCACAGAACAGAGAACCCATCACAAAACCGAGAATGGCGCCAACCAGACGGTTCGTCCAGCCCAGCATTATTGCCGAGGCAGCCTTTTCCAGCAGTTTGGCCAGCAGGGCAGCTATCACCATGATACCGATAAATATGATGCTGAAGGCAGCTATCCTGGCCCAGATCGTCGAAGAAATACAGGTGAGGTACTGGGAAAAGGGGACGTAGTAGCGACCTGCGACGACAATGCCCCCTATCAGCCCGGCTAGGGTCAGTGACATCTTGATAATCCCTTTTCGTAGCCCGATAAAGGTGGCTATTCCGATTACCACTATAAGAACGATGTCAAGCCAGTTCATAGCAAAATACCTTGGTCAGCTATGCCCATATCACCCGTAGTGAAGGGCATCTATGGGATTCAGCCTCGCTGCCCTCATCGCCGGGTATATACCGGAAACGATACCTATCAGTATGGCAACCGAGATGGCGAGGACGACAATGTCCGGTGATACCACCGCGGGGAGATTGGTACCGGATATGGATATGTTCGAGGCAACTCGCGAAATACTCCAGCCGAAAACGACGCCGATACCGCTACCGACCAGGCTCATTACCGCCGATTCAAGGAGAAATTGAACCAGGATGTCCCGGCGTTTGGCCCCGAGCGCCTTCCGGATACCTATCTCACGTGTCCGCTCGGTAACTGAGACCAGCATGATATTCATTATGCCGATACCCCCCACCATGAGGGATATTCCGGCAATAGCACCAAGGAAGATGGTGAATACGCCCGTTATCTGCGTTAGCATGCCAACCACCTGCTCCTGGCTGATAACGGCGAAGTCATCCTTCTCGCCGCTATCTATGTTATGACGGTCCCTCAGGACATCCTTTATGTCCGCAATCGCCCCGTCGATATATTCAGCGCCAGCCAGCTGTATCGAAATGGAACCGACCGCATCCTGGCCGCTGGCAGTCTGATTAGCGAAGAGCCTGGCCTGAAAGGTGGTTATGGGAATTACCACAACATCGTCCATGTTCACCCCCATAACTGACCCTCCCTTGGGTTCAAGAACGCCGATAACGGTAAACCTTTTTCCGTTTATTTTTACATTGGCACCGAGCGGTTCCGCCGAAGGGAAGAGCTCATCTACCGCATTAGCACCGAGAACTACTACCGTATCACGCTTGGCCACATTTCGGTCAGTGATGAACTGGCCATATTCCAGCTCGTAGTTGCTGGTCTGCTTGACGTCAGGGGTACTTCCCTCCACCATTGCCGCAAAACTCTCGTTACCGACCACCAGCTCGGCGTAGTTGTTATTGGTAGGTGCAATGGCCACTACCGAGGGTATATCAGCCAGCGCCTCGGCATCACCCATGGTAAGGCTCTTCACGGCAAACTCAGTCGATAAGCCGGCAAAACCGGGGGCATCCGGGTTGTGCGGCTGTACCCAGACAACATCTGAACCCAGGTCCTCGAAGGTAGAGGTTACCATTGACTCGGCACCCCTGCCGATGGACATCAGGCCGATAACGGCAGCCACGCCGATGACCATACCGAGCATGGTCAACCCCGAGCGCAGCTTGTTGCTGGCCAGGGACTTCAGCGCGGTAGCCAGTGAATCCCTGAACTTCATCCGCTGACAATCTCCCCATCCCTAAGTCTCACCGTGCGCTGGGCCTGCTCGGCAATATCCAGTTCGTGGGTGATAATGACTATGGTCTTGCCTTCCCCGTGCAGCCGGTGCAGAATGGACATAATCTCTTCGGTTGAGTGCGTATCCAGCTCGCCGGTGGGCTCATCGGCCAGAATGAGGGCGGGTTCATTGACCAGCGCCCGGGCAATAGCAACCCTCTGTTGCTCACCACCCGACATCTCGATGGGCTTATGGTTGACCCTTTTGCCCAGGCCGACCTGCTCCAGGGCATCGACAGCAAGCTGGTGCCTGTGATGCGCCCGGCCATATATCAGTGGAAGTTCCACATTGGCAACGGCTGTTGCGCGCGGAAGCAGGTTGAAGTCCTGAAAAATGAAGCCGATTTTCCTGTTTCTCATATCTGCCAGCTGGTTATCATTGAGTTTGCTGACATCAACCCCTTCGAAGAAATAGCTGCCCGAGGTTGGTTTATCCAGGCAGCCAATGACATTCAGCATGGTAGATTTACCGGAACCCGAGGCACCGATAATGGACACCATCTCCCCCCGGTTTATAGCAAGACTTACCCCATTCAGGGCTCTAACCTCGACCTTGCCCATATTGTAAACCCTGCTTACCCCGTTGAGATCAATCATGCTTTTCGACATTACTTCACCCTGTTCAAATCAACTGAAGAAACCAAACCCTTCTTCCGACCTCGAATCCGAGGTACGCTTACGGATCACCACAACTTCTCCTTCTTCCAGTCCTTCCTTTATCTCGGTATCAAAGCCGTCGCTGATGCCGATAACGACCGGCCGCTCCTCAATCTCTTCGCCAGCCATTACGTGAACCACCACACCATCCCCACTATAGGTAATGGCCCGGTCGGGCACCACCAGGACACCGGTCCTCTCCGTACTCACAATATCAGCAGATGCACTCATCCCCACCATCAGCCGAGAACCCTCCGGTAAATCGAAGCTTATCCTAGCATCATAAAGCACCACACCGGCTTTCACCGTAGGCACGGCAGCTATGGAGGTGACGGTGCCCTCGAGTTCGAGTGAGGGTAGGGCATCAACGCTGATATCAGCGCGCTGTCCCACTTCGACACCGGGGATATCTATCTCGTCAAGCTCCATTACCAGTTCCATGGTGCTGGTATCGAGCAGGCGTACCACGGGCATTGGCGACATAGTAGGCGTAGGAATGATGTCCCCATCTTCAACATATACACCGGATACCACGCCGGAAAAGGGTGCGTTGATAACCTCAATCTGGAGGTCCTTCTCCGCCGCAGCCAGGGCACCTTCGGCAACCTGTACCTGCTTCTCCAGCGAAGCCACCAGCTCTGCGTCAGGCTCCTCCTCCATATCCTCCAGGGTATCTTCAGCAGTGTTCAGTTGCGTTTCCGCCCTGAACACCTCCATTTTCCACTCCATAACCTCCCATTCACCACCGTGCTGCATCACGTAGCGCAGCATATCCTCGGTCATCTTCAGCCATTCTTCCGCGTCGTCGACAGCTTCCTCCGCTTCCTCGATTTCCTCCTCGGTATAGGGGTTCACCACCCGGTCCAGCTCGTACTCCGCTTGCAGCAGAGTAGCCTCCGCCTGCGTTACCGCCAAGGCAAGTGACTCCTCATCAAGGGGATGCAGGCTAGCCAGGCACTGTCCCCTGCTTACTCTGTCGCCGTTCTGCACATAGGTGTTGCCTACTTTACCACTGCTAGCAAAGGCTAAAACTTCTTCATCAGGTGTCTCAATAAAGCCGCTACCGTTTACACTGATGGTGAGGCTATCACGGACTACTTCCACAAGCTGCTGCTCGGAGTCCTCTTCGCTGCCACCCCCACCCGGCATACATCCTGTAGAGGCGGCCAGAGCCAATGCCATCACCACAATAAGCGCAATTTTAAGTCGTCTCATCCGTTCCTTCCCCCCTCTCTCCACTTGCTTTTCCAGACCCGTATTCCTCCATCAACTTCTCGACGCTGGCCATATGCTGGCTCATATCCTTAAGAACCTGCTCCAGAGTATCGACCTTCACCAGTGCCATCACTCTGTCATGCAGAACCTTAAAGACCAGGAGCGTATCTCCGCTCTCTATACCCATCTCCCTGCGGGCATTGGCGGGTATGACCACCTGACCTCTCGGGCTCACAGTAACCGAACCCAGACACCTGTATCCCGGAGAACAATGTCCAATGTCCATAATAAGCCTCCATAAAAGTAGTATATGTATGAATATTCATAATTATAACATTAATAAGAAAAAGTGCAATAAAATAGGGGGGAATTTGGCATATTCCTGTTCTTGCATGGTGATTTGTCAGGGCCCCACTTTGGCATACCCTGTGCGATTTCAGACAGTCAGGAAGATGGTTTCAAAGGAAAGAAAAAGGTGTGTTCACTATTCCTGCCCCAGTTCCCGGGCCCGCTCGTAGGCTGCGCGCACCGCCTTTGCCACAAGCCCGGTGAAATCGCCCTCTTTCAGGCATGACAGCGCCACAGCAGTAGTGCCTCCCGGAGAAGTAACCTTTTTGCGGAGTTCAGCGGGCGTACTATTTGAAAGCGCCATAAAACGCGCCGAGCCGGCGACCGTCTGGATGGCAAGCTCCTTTGCCATTTCATCCGACAAGCCGATTTCTCTGGCAGCACCGATAAGCGCCTCGGCAAAGAGAAAAACGTAGGCCGGGCCGCTGCCGCTCACCGCGGTAGCCATATCCAGGTAACGCTCCTCCTCTACACAGAATTGCTTTCCCATCGCACCCAGTATCGCCGCAGCCAGATCCTTCTGCTCATTACTGACATCGGGAGTGGCCGTCCAGACACTGACCCCTTCACCAATCTGAGCCGGGGTATTGGGCATAACCCGAACGATACAGTTATGGCCCAGACTGCTGGAAAGGGTATTTATCTTGGCACCGGCAACAATGGACAATAACAGCTGCACTGGCTTCAGGCTGCCAGCCAGCGCCTTCATGGAATGATGGGAAAGCTGCTGCGGTTTAACCGCCAGCACCACGATGTCGCTGCCTGCAACCGCCCCCGAAGTTCCGGCAGATACGTTGACCGCATACTCCTCCCTCAGGTAATGGAGCCGGGACGCGCTGATATCAACCACGGTGATATCAGCTGCCCTGGCAACCTCCTGCTTCAAGATGGCAGCCAGCATCGCCTCCCCCATATTGCCGCCTCCGATAAAGGTCAGTTTCACCTGACTGTTACCCCCTGTTGCTATCTCACCACGAAATTGACCAGTCTGCCCGGCACATATACCGTTTTCAGAAGCTGCTTTCCCTCAAGGTGTACTTCTGCCCGCTCGCTTTCCAGAGCCAGTTTCGTGGCCTCCTCCTCGGTAATGGATACGGGGACGATAATCCGATCACGCAACTTGCCGTTTACCTGGACCACCAGGGTAAGTTCTTCATCCCGGGCCAGTTCCTCGTTCCACCCTGGCCATGGCTGGTTATGAATACTGTACGGATAACCCAGACGCTGCCAGAGCTCCTCGGTAAGGTGGGGTGCGGCCGGAGCAAGGAGCAGGACAAGGATACGGAGGGTATCCGTCCACGTAGCTTCGGAGACCTCTCCCTTTTCTTTCAACCGCCCCAGGTAGTTGGTAAATTCCATCAGGGTAGCGATTACTGTATTGAGGTGAATCCGTTCCAGGTCAGCGGTCACCTTCCTGACGGTCTGGTGGGTACGGCGAATCAACTCTTCCTCTGCCTCTTTTGTATCGGTACCGTTATTCACCCGAGGGCGGTAATTCTCGAGCAGCAGAGACCACATGCGCTTGAACCAGCGACTGACGCCACTGATGCCGCTATCGTTCCACTCGCCACCCTGCTCCCATGGAGCGAGGAACATCAGGTAAACACGGACGGTATCAGCACCCATATGAGAAACGTAATCATCCGGATTGACCACATTTCCCCTTGACTTGCTCATCTTGCGCTGCCCGGCAATGATGGTGCCCTGATTGAAGAGACGGGTAAAAGGCTCGGAAAAATCAATCAGGCCCATATCCCCGAGTGGCTTGGTGAAAAGACGGGCATAGAACAGGTGCATAACGGCATGCTCGGCACCACCGGTATACAGATCCACAGGAAGCCAGTACGCAACCTTATCTCTGGCAAATGGCGCTCTATCTTCATCAGGGCTGGCATAACGCAGGAAATACCATGACGAACACATAAAGGTATCCATCGTGTCCGTCTCGCGTTTGGCCGGAGACGAGCAACGAGGACACCTGGTGTTGACGAATTCCTCGCAGTACTTGAGTGGCGATTCCCCTGTAGGTTTGAACTCGGCGTTCTCCGGCAAGAGTACGGGCAGATCGCTCTCCGGAACGGGCACTATACCACAGCGATCACAGTAGATGATGGGAATGGGAGTCCCCCAGTAGCGCTGCCTCGAAACAAGCCAGTCCCGGAGACGGTAGGTTACCGACCTCCCTCCCCAGCCCCTTTCTCCCAGAAAAGCACTGACAGCCTCTTTACCCCGCTCGCTATCAAGCCCGTCGAACGGTCCGGAATTGACCATGGTACCCGGGCCAACATATGCCTCAGCCAGCTCTCCTCCCTGCCATCCATCCGGCGCAATGACCATCTTTACGGGCAGGCTATATCTACGGGCAAAGGCAAAGTCCCGCTCGTCATGGGCAGGAACTCCCATCACAGCACCGGTGCCATATCCCATCAGGACGTAGTCCGCAATCCAGATGGGTACCCGCTCTCCATTGAGCCGGTTGGTAGCATACGCCCCTATGAAGACACCCTCTTTTTCTTTTTCCGTGGAGAGGCGCTCTATTTCG
>JAWOBD010000031.1:0-9259 GCA_046498175.1 Dehalococcoidales bacterium
CAAAGATTGTCTGCATCATATTGACAAAATGTTTGATGAAGGCGAGCTGAGCGTCCAAGGACTCTTTACGAGAGTAAGAGTCAGATATGTTGAAGCTGAGGAGATTGAGCGCTTTGACCCCGGTCACCTCAGTTTTTTCAACGTTAATACCAGGGCAGAGCTTTTAAAGGCAAGAGAGATCGAGAAAGGGCGGAAAGGCTGAGCAGTGATAAGTGTAGAAGAGGCACTGGGCAAGGTCCTCAGCTATGTAAGTGTTCTCGATGGCGAGGAAAAATCTGTACTTGAAGGAATGGGGCAGGTTCTTGCCGAGGATGTTTATGCCGATTTTGATATTCCACCGCTGGATAACTCTGCGATGGATGGCTATGCCGTTCGTTCCGAAGATACTGCGGGTGCTGGATATGACAGTCCACGGGTTCTAAGTGTCGTTGATACCGTGGCGGCGGGTACGGTTGCCGGAGCGAGTGTAGAGCCGGGCACTGCTATGAGAATAATGACCGGGGCTCCGGTGCCGGATGGCGCCGATTGTATTGTGCGGTTTGAGGATACCGATGAGAATACCAGGGAAGGGCTTTCCGGGGAAATAGGTATTCTTAAAGAGGTTAAACCGGGCCTCGATATCAGGAAAGCAGGTGAAGACATTTCCCGCGGTGAACTGGTGGTTGCGCGCGGAGATGTAATAAGACCGCCAGAGGTTGGTGTCCTGGCTTCTCTGGGTCGTGACAGGGTCCGGGTAGTCAGGCGCCCTGTGGTCGCTATTCTTGCCACCGGGAATGAACTGGTGGAATTGGGTGGGAAACTGGACGGGGGTAAGATATATAACAGCAATAGCTACAGCCTCGCGGCGCTGGTTTCGCGCTATGGAGGTATTCCCAGGATGCTTGGCATAGCCCGTGATATTGAGGAATCGGTTTTGGTAAACCTTCGCGGTGTCCTCGGTGCCGATCTGCTGGTGACCAGTGGGGGCGTTTCTCTTGGTGATTACGATGTGATAAAGGAAGTTCTGGCCAGTCATGGTGAGATTACCTTCTGGACGGTAAAGATGAAACCCGGGAAGCCTCTTGCCTTTGGTGTTATGGGCGGATTTGAACCTGCTCACCCGGAGAAAAAAATACCACATCTCGGTTTGCCGGGTAACCCGGTGAGCTCGATGATAACCTTTGAGCTGTTTGTTCGGCCTGCTATTATCAAGATGATGGGAAAGACCAATCTGTCCAAGCCTTGCGTTGAAGCTATAATGGAGGATGCGGTAGTTAATACCGATGGCAGGCGTATTTACGCGCGGGTTAAAGTAGAGGAGAGAAACGGCAGGTATTTTGCCGGTTTAACCGGGCCTCAGGGTTCGGGGATTTTAAACTCTATGAAACTGGCTAATGGCCTGGCCGTTATTCCTGAAGACACCGCCGGCGTAGCGGCAGGGGATACGGTGCAGGTCATGATGCTTGATTGGGGGAGGGAATAGACCTTGATAATCAAGGATAGTGAATTTGTTTTTGAACCACCATCGCTGATATCACGGGCAAGGCGTGTGTTGATCAAACCAAGTGCCGGCTGTTCGCTACCCTATCCCGTGACCACCAGCCGGGAAATCCTTGCGACCATGATAGAGAGCATAAGACGGATCAGCGAGGCAGATATCCTCCTGCTGGAGGGGTTGCCGGGTGGAGAATCTGTCAAGGAGGTGTATCGCGACCTTGGCTACGATTTCCCGCGGGTCGTGATGCTTGACGTCAGGGATTGTATCTGGGTGGAAGTGGATAACCCTCTGCCCAAGCCGCTGGCGGTGCCAACCTTCTGGATACCCAATGTCATACTATCCAGTGACTACCTTATCACGGTAGCTCCAATGAGGGTTGTCGGTGGCAGCGCCAGGCTGAGCCTGGTGAATCTACTTTCTCTTCTGCCCAGTGCCAAGTACGGTGGTAGCAGGGAGGAAGGTTGGCCTGATTTGTATAATCTGGGAATAGAAAGGGTACTGGCTGACCTGTATTTTACCCTGCCCTTCGACCTTGGCATCATCGAGGCGAAACAGAAGTATGTCAGTGAGGGTGATTTGAATAAGGGCAGGATTGAGGAATACGGCAAGGTTTTTGTCGGGGACCCCTATGAGGTTGATGTGGAAGCCTCTGAATTGATGGGGCTGAAGACGGAGCATCTGGAACTGATTGAAATAGCCAGGGTTGGATTTGAGGCCTGAATCTGCCTAGTACCGGATTTTGAAATCGTAGTAGTTACCGGTATATTCCAACCATTTGGGAGTAAGCTCGCTGACCGCTGCTGAGGGAGGGCCTGTTTTCAGCTTGCCGATAAATTTTTCAAGCTGTTGTTTCTCCCCCTCGGCGACAACTTCAACGGCGTTATCGTCGTGCAGGTTGTGCACGTAACCGGTAAGCCCCATCTCTTTTGCATGTCGTGCTGTAAAAGCACGATAGAATACCCCCTGAACAGTACCGTATACGGTTATGTAAACTGAAGCCAAATTTCCAGACATTGATAGTATTTAAAGCGGAGGATCCTGAGAAACTAACGGCGGATGAATTTGACTGCGCTGCCCGGATACCGGCAATTGCAGCTGGCTCGCCTATTCCCTGGAATCTTCCTTCTTCCTCTTTTTAACGACTTCCACTGCTGTTGAAGGTGGCATCACTGCTCCCTCAGCGACTGATTTTTTGGAATCCTTCCTGGCCTTTTTGGGTTCCCGGTGGCGGTAATCTCGCTTTCCCACAACATCACCCCGTTAAGAATATTATTCACCTGGGTATACCGGATATTCTGAAGTTTAGCAAAGAGATGCTTAACTGTAAAGAAAATTATTGCCGGTTCATATCCTGGCTGGAGGTTGATGAATTTATTAGTCTGTAGAGGGCGAAGCGCGCTGCCTCCATCTCTGCCAGCTTTTTGCTTTTACCGGTGCCGGTGCCCAGAGTATTACTGCCGATTCTTACCTCAACGGTGAAGCTCGGCTTGTGATCCGGGCCGGATGCGTTGATGATGTGGTACGTGGGTGACCGGCTTTCCCTGGACTGTAAGTACTCCTGCAAGCGTGACTTGTAATTGATTGCTGTCTTATGTTCCAGGGCCTTTTCTATCTCGGATTGAAACAGGTTTAGAGTGCAATCCTTTGCTGCCTGGTATCCCTGGTCAATGAAGATAGCGCCGATTACCGATTCCATAGCACCGGCCAGGTTTGCCGGCCTGTTTCTTCCTCCGTTTGCCTCCTCGCCTTTACCCATATAAAGGTATTTACCAAGGTCAATGGATTCGGCGACTCCTGCCAGCGTGGTACCGCATACGATAGAACCGCGGAGCCTGGTCAATTCACCTTCACTGGCCTCAGGTTCCCGCCGGTACAGTTCTTCGGCGATTACTATTCCCAGAACTGCATCTCCGAGAAATTCCATCCTCTCGTTTGAATGCTTTGCCGGTACGGGATTTTCATTTAGGAAGGAGCTATGTATAAGTGCCTGCTCAATCAGGCTCCTGTCGTTGAATGAAGTACCGAGTGTATTTTCGAGCAGTAAAATATGGGTCATGTGTCACCCCTCCTTTTTGGAAATCAGGCAAGTTAAGAATATTGATAAATTAATGTTATGTCAAATAGACAGCATAGCAGCCTATAACCGTTATGATAAAGGCGAGCCTGCTTCTCAGAAAAAGAAGAATAGATAGAATGCGTAAAATCCGTAAAGGAAATATAGCTTCGGGTTGTGAAATTTTACTCCGAGAAGGCCCAAAAACCCCAGGTAACCCAGATAGCCAAGATTGTCCATTGCCTGCTGACCTCTCAACGGTGCGGTCGATATTACTGTTTTACGTGAATAAATGGCCTTTGGTGTAAACAGTCGATACTCACTGGAGAATAAATAGCTTTGACTAAATTGCGCCTCAGCGTTTATAATCTTGGTGCGCTGGGGAATAGTCTAGTGGTAGGACAGCGGACTCTGGATCCGTAGGCGAAGGTTCGAATCCTTCTTCCCCAGCCAGTTCTCTTTATTATGGAACCTGGCTGATACTGTTACGTATTTGTTCCAGTGATTCCCTGATGCCACTCCGTGTATTGAATACTGCTGCCCCGGCGACCAGAACTCTGGCTCCTGCCTGAACCGCTTTTGGTGCAGTGTCTTTATTGATGCCCCCATCTACTTCCAGCTCGGTATTCAACCCTTTCCGGTCGATTTCGGCACGCAGCCGGCTTATTTTGTCCAGCATCCCCATGATAAATTTCTGGCCGCCGAAACCGGGGTTTACCGTCATTATAAGGGCCAGGTCAAGCTCGGGAAGAATTTCCTTAAGCGTATCCAGTGGTGTGGCCGGATTGAGGGATACTCCTGCCCTGATGCCCAATTCTTTGATATTTTGTACTACCCGGTGGACGTGAGAACATGCCTCGATGTGAACTGTGATTATGTCTGCTCCGGCATCGGCAAAGGACTTTATTTGACGCTCCGGGGATTCGATCATAAGGTGTACGTCCAGGGGAAGATCGGTCCAGGGGCGGATGGCTGCCACTACGGGAGCTCCGATGGTGAGATTGGGCACAAAGTGACCATCCATAACGTCGACATGTATATAGTCGGAACCGGCCCGGCTGGCCTCGGCTACCTGCTCACCGAGCCTGCCGAAATCGGCGGAGAGTATGGATGGTGCGAGTTTTATTCCTGTTCTGTCGCTCAATGCTACTGCTGCTCCAACGACTGCTTGGCTCTGGATAGGGCATTTTTCACCCGGTCAGGGGCAGTACCGCCGGTGGCATTTCTTGCCTGTAGAGAAGATTCAATATTGATGGAAAGGACATCGTCTTCAAAAAGTGGTGAAAATTTCCTGTATTCCTCAATATCGATTTCATCCAGGGAAAGCCCTTTCTCCTCGATATGGCTGATGAGGCTGGCTACTATGCCGTGGGCGCTGCGAAAAGGTTCCCCTTTATTGGCAAGGTAGTCAGCCAGGTCTGTGGCCAGTATATATCCCCTTTTCAGCGAGCGCTCGATGTTTTCTCTGTTTATGGACGTGGTTTTGATCATATCGGAAATGATATCGAGGGTGCTTATTGTCGTATCAACGATATCAAAGAGGTTTTCCTTATCCTCCTGGAGGTCCCTGTTATAGGAAAGCGGCAGTGCTTTCATTGTTACCAGCATAGCGGTCAGGCCGCCGTAAACCCTTCCAGTCTTTCCCCTTGCCAGCTCGGCGATATCCGGGTTCTTCTTCTGGGGCATAATACTTGAACCCGTGGCATAGGCATCATCGATTTCGATGAAACCGAACTCCTGTGAAGACCATATAATGAACTCTTCTGCCAGACGTGAGAGGTGCATCATGCACAGGCTGGCCGCGGATTCATAGTCCAGGATGAAGTCGCGGTCGGATACGGCGTCAATGCTGTTCTGGCTTATCCTGCCGAAACCCAGCTCTTTTGCCAGGAATTCGCGGTCAATATCATAGCTGACGCCGGCAAGAGCTCCGCTTCCCAGTGGCATAACGTCTGCTCTTTTCAGGCAATCATGAAAACGTTCTATGTCTCTCTCCAACATCTCAAAATAAGCCAGAAGGTGATGAGCTAGGAGCACTGGCTGTGCTGGCTGCAGGTGGGTATATCCCGGTATGACAACCTTCAGGTTGTTCTCTGCCATTTCGAGTAGTGCCCGTTGCAGTCCTTTCAGGCTGTTCACGGTTTCCAGGGCTGCCTCCTTGACAAATAACCGCATATCCAGAGCTATCTGGTCGTTTCTGGATCGTGCAGTGTGAAGCTTTTCTCCTGCAGTACCGATCAGTTCAGTCAGGCGTACTTCGATATTCATGTGGATATCTTCGAGTTCGCTTCTGGGCTTTAAAATTCCCTGTTCTATCTCCCTGCGGATAGCCTCAAGCCCCTCGATTATGGCTGAAGCGTCACTTTCCGGGATGATATTTTGTTTGGCCAGCATTCTGGCATGAGCGATGCTACCGGCGATGTCCTGCTGGTACAGGCGCCAGTCGAAATGGGTGGACATGGTATATTCCTCTACCATCTTATCCACGGATTTGTGAAAACGGCGGCGAATGAAGCTCATCGAATTTCCCCTTTGCTGGAATTACGGATGTCTTTTATCAACTCGAACTCATTCCTATTGCTGGTATTTCTGCACCTGGGCCTGGGTTCTGGCTGACAGACCCCAGAGGTGGATAAAACCAACCGCGGCACTGTGGTCAAACTCGTCGCCCTCCTCGTATGTTGCCAGCCTCTGTTGATATAGCGAATATGGTGATTTGCGCCCGACCACCTGACAGTTGCCCTTGAACAGTTTCAATCTAACGGTACCGCTCACAAAGCGCTGTGACGACCGGATATAAGCATCGAGGTCCTGGCGGAGCGCGGTAAACCATAGCCCGTTATAGATAATGTCGGCGTAGTCCTGGGCTACCCTCTGCTTGAAGCGGATCTGGTCCCGGGAGAGAGTCATTACTTCCAGAGCAAGGTGGGCCTGGAGCAGTGTGACAGCTGCGGGTGCTTCGTAAACTTCCCGCGATTTAATGCCGACAAGGCGGCTCTCGATGTGGTCAATTCGGCCCACTCCGTACCCGCCTGCAATCTCGTTAAGCCGGTTGACGAGGCTTATGCCGTCAAGCTCTTGCCCGTCAATCGCGACCGGAATTCCGGATTCGAACGAAATCTCTACATAACCTGCTTTGTCGGGTGATTGAGAGGGGTTTTTTGTCCATGTAAAGGCGTCATCAGGGGGTTCTGCCCAGGGGTCGTCCAGCGCACCGCACTCGATGGCTTTACCCCAGAGGCTTTCGTCAATGGAGTAAGGACTGCTCGCTGTGATTGGTACCGGTATACCGTGCTGGTTGGCGTACTCTATAGTTTCCTGGCGGGTCATACCCCATTCCCTCGCCGGAGCGATTATCTGGAGCTCCGGCGCCAGCGCATTAAAGCTTACCTCGAACCTTACCTGGTCGTTACCCTTGGCAGTACAACCGTGAGCTACGGCACTGGCGCCTTCCTGCCTGGCTATGTCCACGAGAAGCTTTGCCATTAGTGGTCTTGCCAGGGCTGTTGCCAGCGGGTATTGCCCCTCGTAGACGGCATCGGCCATTAGTGCCGGGAAGGCATAATCATTGATGTATGGCTCCTTGGCATCTATGACCGATACCCCGCTGGCGCCTGCGTCAAGGGCTTTTTGCTTTATCGGGGCGAAATCCTTTTCATTGCCGACATCAACACAGACAGCAATTACGTCAAAACCATAATTTTCTTTAAGCCACCTGATTGCTACCGATGTATCCAGCCCACCGCTGTAGGCCAATACTATTTTGCCTGGCATGATAAACCTCCCTCAAGAATATACCTGGCTATCCTGTATCCAGAAAGGATAACGATGTCTCGTTGAACTCTTCGGCTTTTTCTATGTGCGGACAATGGCCGCATTCGTTGAACAGCTTGAGGTGACTCTTGGGAATAAGCTGGTAGGCCTTCTCGGATAGCTCTACGGGGTGAATACTGTCCTGGGTACCGTGTACCAGCAGGGTCGGGCATTCAATGAGTTGCAACCTGTCTATCATGACCACTTCTGGCTTCAGCCCGTTAATACCCACCCAGTTGTGCATGATATTCAGCATCACACGCCTGGATTCTGCCATCTGCATAAACCGATAGCTCATTCCAGCTATTTCGTGAGCAACCGAGTCCGGGTTATAGAATTCCATTCTCGCTCTGTGTTCCAGTGCCGATTTCACCGATGGGTCACTGGTATCCACATTGCCCATCACCGGTATACTGCATAGCTTGTGAAGCAGCGATATGTCATTGCTGAGACCGAAGCAGGATTCCAGAACAATCCTGTCCACTCGCTTCGGGAATCTGGTTGCGATGCTGATGGCAATTGCGCCACCGAAAGAGTGGCCGATGATACTGGCACGCTCGATAGCGAGGGTATCCATGAAATCTGCGATAAATTCGGTAAAGAAAGCGATGTTGTACTCAACATATGGCTTGTCAGAAAGGCCATGGCCAGGAAGGTCGATTATGTAAACCTGGTAGTGTTCGGAGAGAAACCGGAAATTGAAATCCCAGGTCTCCAGAAATTCGCCGAAGCCATGAAGTAACAGCAGTGGAGGGCCATCACCCAGTACCGCGTAGCGGATATTCATCCCCTCGACATTGACGTACTGTTCGTAGCTGTAACCCCTCCTCCCCTCTATTTCGCTCAGGATTTTATCAATATCCATTTTCTTGCTCTGTTTCATCGTGTAACTGACGATAGTGACTGCTCCAGCATGACCAGCGCTTTATTTGCCTCTTCTTTACTGCAAATAAGTGGGGGCATGAGGCGTATCGCATTTGGCTTGACCCTGTTGACCAGCAGCCCGTTGTTCAGACAGGCCATTAACACTTTATAGGCGATATCATCGCTGAATTCCATTGCCAGCAATAGACCTTGACCCCTGATATCGACCACGAAGGAAAATTTTTCCTTGATTTTACTCAGTCCATGAAGCAGATATTTCCCAACGTTTCTTACATTGGCAGAGATATCATTTTCGACGATGTACTTTATTGTAGCATATCCGGCGGCACAGGCAACCGGGTTTCCACCAAAGGTGGAACCGTGTTCGCCCGGGGTGAATACCGAAGCCGCTTCCTTGGACATAATGGCACCTATGGGGATTCCGCTGGCAAGCCCCTTGGCCAGTGTCAATACATCGGGTTCAATGCCGTATTGCTCGTAGGCAAAGAGTGTTCCCAGTCGGGAGACACCAGTCTGGACTTCATCCAGCATCAGCAAAATACCCTTTTTATCGCACCAGTCCCGTACCGCTTTGATATAGTTTTGCTCGGGCAGGTTTACTCCTCCTTCACCCTGTACCAGTTCCAGCATTATGGCACAGGTTTTTGAGGTCGTAGCACCCTTTATTGCCTCGATATCGTTGTAGTTTACGTTAACGAAGCCTGTTGGTAGGGGGTGGTATGGTTGCTGGTGTTTATCCTGTCCGGTGGCGGCTACCATGGCCAGTGTACGGCCGTGAAATGAACTGCTGGTGGTAATTACCTCATATGCGCCGTCGAGGTTTTTACCGCCGTAGCGGCGCGCCAGTTTTACCGCTCCTTCGTTGGCTTCTGCTCCACTATTACAGAAAAAAACCCTGTCCAGACAACTATGATTGATAAGTATCTCGGCGAGTTGTACCTGGGGAATGGTGTAGAACTGGTTGGAGGTATGTATCAGTTTCTGTACCTGTCCTATCACGGCACCGGTTACTGCTGGATGACAGTGTCCCA
>JAWOBD010000052.1:0-3570 GCA_046498175.1 Dehalococcoidales bacterium
ATCCCACATAAAAGTATCTCTTTTATGTGGGATGAATAGGAAAGGGGGTAGCGATGGGAATTGAGCAGGACAGGACGAAGCGGGCCCTTGAGGTCGCCATCAAGATGGAGATAGATGGTAAGGAGTTCTATCTTAAAGCCAGCCGGGAGAGCGGTAATGAACTGGGCAGGAAACTTCTCGAGTCTCTGGCCGAAGAAGAGGATACTCACCGGCAGAACTTCGAGAAGATTTATGAATCAATCAGCGCCAGCCAGGGCTGGCCCGCCACTGGCTTCCAGCCCGACGGGGGTAAAAGGTTGAGGACAGTATTCTCCCGGGCCATAGAGGAAACCGGGGCTGGTATCGATGTCCCTGCGACCGAGCTTGACGCGGTGAAGAAGGCTATGGAGATGGAGAACGAAACCCAGGACTACTACAGGGAGCAGGCGGAGACTGCCGGATATGACGCGGAACGCGATTTCTACCGGGCTCTGGTTGATGAAGAGCGGGGCCATTACTTGGTGCTGCTGGATTATTACGAATACCTCAGCGACCCGGCGGGCTGGTTTGTGAGTAAGGAGCGCCCTTCTCTCGATGGCGGTTAAAAGCGGGGCAATAAGAAAGGGGGGTAACGTATATATGCTTGAGGTAAAGCACCTGGCGGTGGCGGTAGGGGATAAGGAAATACTGCACGATGTCAATATGACCATACAGAACGGCGAGACCCATGTCCTCTTTGGCCCCAACGGGAGCGGTAAGACCACCCTTCTGGCGGCTCTGATGGGCTTTCCCAAGTACCGCGTGGTCCGGGGCAGTATAATGTTTCATGGCCAGGATATCACCAATTTATCTCTCGATGAACGGGCCCGCCTCGGCATCGGTATGTCTTTCCAGCGGCCACCCGTGGTAAGGGGTGTAAAGACCAGTGATATGGTCACCGCCTGTCTGGGTAAGGGCGGAGGCGAGAATGCCGTCGCCGAGCTTGCCAGGAAGACAGACCTGGAGGGGTTTCTGGACCGGGAAATAAACTACGGGTTCTCCGGCGGTGAGCTGAAGCGCTCGGAGATGATGCAGCTTCTGGCACAGAAACCCACGCTGGCCCTGCTCGATGAGCCTGAGTCGGGAGTTGACTTGGAGAACATCGCCCTTATCGGCGAATTGATAAATGACCTCCTTGATAAGCACTGCCCCATTCTGGACCGCAAGTGTATGGGGCTTATTATCAGCCATACTGGACACATTCTGGAATATGTCAATGCCCGTACCGGATACGTTATGTGTGATGGCAGGAATACCTGTCATGGCGACCCCCACGAAATACTGCAGGTCATCAAGGAGTATGGCTACGGGGAGTGTGTGAAGTGTATGCTAAGGAGGCGGCAGGATGCCTGAGATAAAGTCATCGAAAACATACCGCGAAAAGGCGAAGAAAGCACTGGACAAGCCGGCCACCTTCGGTACCGATATCGACCTGAAGGATTACGAAGCATCCGGCGATGAGCAGCCCTACCGGAAGGAACCGGCAGAGATACCAGCCAGGGCCAGAGAGCAGATGCTTCAGGCGGGCATCGAGCTTGACGATACCACCAAACGCTCAGGCACCTATATCCAGATGGACAATACCCCGGTTCTTAGCTCTGTAGCCGGTGAAGGAGTAGAGGTAATGCCGGTCAGCCAGGCGATGGACAAATACGACTGGCTGAACGACTACTGGTGGCGGGCGGTGGATGTGGCTACCGACAAGTATACTGCCAGTGTGGAGATGAGCGGGAGCGATGGATATTTTATCCGGGCCCTGCCTGGCCAGAAGGCCGTCTACCCGGTACAGGCCTGCCTCTATATGGCGAAGGCGAAACTGGCGCAGAACGTGCACAACATCGTTATCGCTGAAGAAGGTTCCGAAATCGATATCATCACCGGCTGTACCACCGCCTCGGGAGAGAACCCCGGACTGCATATGGGCGTTTCCGAGTTTTATATCAAGAAGGGGGCAAAGGTCACCTTTACCATGATACATAGCTGGAACCCGGCTGTGGCGGTTAGGCCCCGTACGGGAATCATCGTGGAGGAGGAGGGCACATATCTCAGCAACTATGTGCTGATGAAGCCGGTGCAATCATTGCAGATGTATCCCTCCGCCCGGTGTATCGGCGAAAATGCAGCGGTGAGATACAATAGCATCCTGGTAGCCGGCGAAGGATCATCTCTTGACGTGGGCTCAAAGACATTCCTGGATGCAAGGGGAAGTAAAACCGAAATCATATCCCGTGCTATTACCACCGGTGGAAATATCATCGCCCGTGGCTATATTGAGGGTGATGCCCCCGAGGTAAAGGGCCACCTGGAGTGTCGGGGGCTTATTCTGCAGGGAAACGGCTCGATTCATGCCATACCCGAACTCAAGGGCAATCTGGCTGGCATTGACCTCTCCCACGAAGCAGCGGTGGGTAAAATCGCCGAGGAGGAGGTGGAGTACCTGATGGCCCGGGGACTTACCCGTAATGAGGCCACCGCTACCATAGTCCGTGGCTTTCTCCGCGTCGATATCAAGGGCCTGCCACGGATGCTGGGTGCCGAAATCGAGCGCACCGTTGAGGCCAGCGAAAAGGAGATGATGTAGGACAAATATATGGGGGTTTTCAAGTGAACGTAAAAGCATTGCACAAGCTGGGCTATGGTCTTTATCTGGTTTCCTCCAAGCAGGGTGAGCGGCTCAATGCCCAGACCGCCAATTCCGTATTCCAGATAACATCGCAGCCACCCACCGTTGCCGTCAGTATCAATAAGAACAACATGACCCATCAGTTCATCCACGAAAGCGGGGTCTTTGCGGCGGTGGTGCTGCGCCGGGATACGCCGCTATCCTTTATCGGCAGGTTCGGTTTCAAGTCGGGCAGGGATATCGACAAGCTCGATGGCGTCGATTACAACATCGGCCAGACCGGTGCTCCTCTCGTAAAGGAAAACACCATTGCCTATTTGGAGGCGGAAGTAATCAACGAAGTTGATGTGGGCAGCCATACCATATTCATCGGTAAACTCGTCAACGCCGATATTACCAGCGATGAGCCGGCGATGACCTACGAGTACTACCATCAGGTAAAACGGGGTACCACTCCCAAGGCTGCTCCGAGCTATATCGAGGAGAAAAGGAGGTAGTAAAAGCATATGTCCAAGTATGAGTGCACCGTCTGCGGCTATGTCTATGACCCCGAAATGGGTGATCCGGAAGGCGGTATCGCGCCGGGAACGCCTTTCGAGGAGCTTCCCGAGGACTGGGTCAAGAACGCGAAAAACAAAAATCAATTAATTACGCGGAAGAGTATAAACGGAATTTTCTGATGACCGAAGAGCCCATCCCCGGAATTGAAAAAGAATATGAATACTTTAAAACTTTTTTGCCCGAAATTTCGCTGGAAGAGGTGAACGCACTTGCCGAAAAGTGGATAACGAAGAAAAACAGGGTGGTAGTGGTAAACGCACCCGAAATGGAAGGGGTAAAAGTGCCTGAAAAGGAGGAAATCTTTACCCTGCTTGATGAAGTGGAAGAAGCGGAGGTGGAGCCTTATGAAGATACTGTGTCGGACATTC
>JAWOBD010000091.1:0-7280 GCA_046498175.1 Dehalococcoidales bacterium
CCTGGCCTGGTCTTTCAAAAAATCAAGCTCCTGTTCCGGATCCAATTGCCCGGCATAAGGAGCACCGCCAGAAGAAGGCGGAGCCGGCGCATAATGACTGTACGAACCCGCTCCGGCAGCAAATCCCGGACTATAAGGATAGGCAGCATATGGAAACACTCCTCGAACCGGTGCGCCGGTTGCGGTATTGATGAAGTATCCGCACCTGGGCAATCCTCCCCTGCCGAGACCCACGTAAGGCCAGGGGGGAGAGCTGCCCCGGAAGCCGAAACCCATACCGCCGCCACCTCCACGTGCAAAGCCCCTGCCACCAGCTCCATATCCCATACCTCTCCCTATGCCAAATCCATTAGCCATGATACACCTCCTTATTATTTATTCTCTCTTTTTTAGTCTCAAAGATGATACTCGGGTAAGCAATTCGATTTTCCGGACACCATTTCATTTTCCTTTTACTACTCCCTGGTCATAGTAATCTGCCTTATTCCTTTAATCTGCCGGTAGTTTGCACCCTGGCTTACGCAGCGAAGCACCATCTCCGGTTCCGTTACCATGGTTCCCGATATCGCGTCCACGCCGTAATCGAATAGTACGTCGGACATCGGAACGGTACCACCCAGCACTATTACATAGGCCCGGGGGCTGCACAGCCTGAGAAGGTTCTCGATAGTATGATTGGTAAATGCGGTCCCGGTAATGGCAACAACGTCTGCCTCGGGCACAAGCCTTTCCGTCTCCGTTTCAGCATAATCACCCCCCACAGGGTTTTTCTCAATTACCTTGAGTTCGCTTATAAGCCCTTTCAGGCGGGGTACAAAGGGGAAATGCCCGATTACCACAGTTGCTTTGCCCGCTCCCGTTTCCGCAATCAAGTTACCGGCATTCAATTCGCGGCAGCTTCTTTCGTCAATTTCAACAAGCGAGTTTATGGTTGCCATGCCGATAGCTGCCTCGAGCAGGCTCTCCGAGTATGCCATCCTGGCAAGCTCAAGCGGGCTTCTATCCAGCAGAATCCCGGGCCTATCGACCAGGGAACGCCCCTGCTTGAGGGCATCCCGGGGAAGAGTTGCCGCCAGCCCGCAATTTCTCGTGAGCACCCCCGTATAGAAAAGCCCCTGCCGTATATCCTTCGCTGCCGTGTCCGGATCAAGCGCTGAAATTATATCGTCCAGAATCTTCATCGCTTCCCCCAACTGTTTCCGCCACGACGCCTCCGCCGTAGCACTGGAACCTGCTCCCAGGGCTGGAACAGAGCAATTGATTTGCTGTTGCAGGTCGGGCAATACCGCGGTGATTCATTCGCCAGCACCTCGAGGGGGACATTCCATTCGTGTCCATTGGCACAGCGGTACCTGCGGAATGACATTTCAAAATTACCCCCGTTTATTCTTATCGCCTTGCCATTAAGCAGGGCATCGGCTATTTTCTGCCTTGCCGATACCAGTATCCTCTGAAATGTAGGGCGGGAAACGTTCATATTGACAGCACACTCTTCCTGCCCTAGCCCCTTCAGGTCCTTCAAACGTACTGCCTCAGCCTCTTCTATAGAAACAATCACCTCCTCCATAACCCTTAACGGTATGCCAGCAGGCTTGAAATGAGTGGCACCCGGTATGGAATTAACCCTTCTGATTTTCTGTGGCCTTGGCACCCCGTCTTTTCCCTCGATTTATATTGAGCATATGCTCATAACTGATAATAGCATATACCCACCAAACTGTCAACCGATGGTAACGTGAAAGCAGATAGCTGGTATCAATAGGGTGAAGAAATTGCCAAAGTGGGTGACGTCTGATTCGAGAGGATAAATTGTGATGGAAAAACGTCAGACATAGAATTGAAAGGAAATTTAATCGCTGTAAACATGCTTATAATTGAGGCTTTCCACGGATAATTACTATAGCGACCTAGATTTTTATTACCGTCGCATCTATCCCATCTTCAATAGTAATTATCCCGAAAGACTCTCGAGCACAGCCGGGGTTAAACACCAAACTGCCCTGGATATATTCGTTGTAGGCCTGGTGTGAGTGGCCGTAAATAATGATATCCTCATCATCGAACATGTCTCTCACCCGTCCGGCTATCCCCCATGGTGCCCCCGAACCATGGGTCAGGCCGATTTTTCGTCCGGCCACGACAAAGGACTCCTTTTGCGGCAACATCACCTTGATTTCCTCTGAATCCATATTGCCTGCAACCGCCTTCACCGGACCCAGGGATTCAAGCCCGTCAAGGACAGGCTTCCGGGTAATATCACCGGCATGAACTATAAGGTCTACACTGCTCAACGCAGATTGAAGAGTGGCTGATATTTCGCTGAACTTCCCGGCGTGAGTATCCGAAATTACGCCTATTTTCATTATTGTTTCCCCTCAATCATTTTCCGTCCGGCCGAAAACATTGTGCCAAAGATAAACTTCAGCCGAAAATTGTGCGGTGTATTTTACCGCTGATCTCCAGGGGTTCTTCCCGCTGCCAGACATTCCTCCCCACCGCAATTCCCACCGCGCCGGCAGCAAGAATATCTTCCACCCTGCCCAGAAAATCCTCATCCGTCTTCATCATCGGCCCACCCGACATCACCACCCGGGTCGGCGATGTCGACTCGACCACATGCCGGAAGCTCTCCACCGAACCGGTATACTTGATTTTCACAATATCCGCGCCCACCTCCATGCCTATCCTGGCACCATAGGCCACGATGGCTGAAGTCTCATCTATGGCCAGTCTCGTGTGCTCCTGCTCTTCCAGTGCCATCTTGAAGGTTTTCGAGGCCGATTTCCTGTCGAAGATGGATTTGCCACGGGGATACATCCACCCTATCGCAGGGATACCCCTAGAGTGAGCTTCCCGTATAATACGGGAAAAGTCCTGCTGCATATTGCTCTCGTATTTTGAACCCGTATATACGGTATAGCCTATCGCTGTCGCTCCGAGGGCAACCGCATCCGCTACCGAATATAGCTGGGGTGAATAGGGATCATCCTCGGTATATAGCTCCGATTTTCCGTTCAGCTTGAGGATAAGCGGTACACCGCTATCGCTGATAACCGACTGGTATTTCTCAGCAATTCCGGCGTGGAGAACTATACCCGTGAAACCTCCACGTTTAGCTATATCTAGAATATATGCCGGATTTTTACTTTTGGGGTTCTTCAGAAAATCTCTCGGGCCATGCTCAAACCCCTGGTCATAGGCAAGTATCATTGCCCGTCCCTTGAGTATAATCCTTTTCAGTTTTGCTTCCAGTTCCTCTTTCATCATATCCTCCTAGCCAAAGAATAACTCAGCTATCTTGTAAACCTTGATATTCACCTCTTTGATGTGGCCGGCAATGTTTTCCAGCTTGCTGGTCACGATACTGTTCCCCCTGAGGGACGTCATAACACCATACCTTTTCTCTTTTGCAAGCCGACTCGCCCTTACGCCGAACTCTATTGCCAGGTTTCTATCGTAGGCTACGGGAGTACCTCCCCTCTGGATATAGTCAAGTGAAGAAACCCTGGTCTCCAGCCCGGTCTTTTCCTCGATTATACCACCTATAACCGCACCCACCCCTCCCCGGTGATATACGCACCCATTCGATGCCCTGCGAGTACCACGGCTGACAAGCTCATCGCCGAGTTTCGTCCCTTCCGCAACCACGATGATACTGAAGCTCCGGTCGATTCTGTTTCGTCTCTGTAGCATCCGGCAGAGATTTGACATCGATTCCTCGCTCACCGGTATTTCCGGTATCAGGATGGCATCAGCACCATTGGCCATTCCGGCATAGGTGGCAATCCATCCGGTATGTCTCCCCATCACCTCCAGCAGCATTACCCGGTGATGACTGGCAGCCGTGGAACGTAATCTATCCAGTGCATTGGTGGCGATCTCCACGGCAGTCTGGAATCCGATAGTATAGTCCGTACCCATCACGTCGTTGTCGATTGTCTTCGGAATTCCTATCACGGGAAGCCCCATTTGAAAAAGCCGGGTCGCAACGGTTAATGTACCCTCTCCTCCAAGCACCACCAGCACTTCCAGGCCCAGCTTTCTAAACCCATCGAACACCATCTCGGTACCATTTTCCGTCCTCAGCGGACTGACCCTTGAAGTACCCAGAATCGTGCCCCCGCGGTCGATAATTCCGGACGTTCTGGCACTATCCAGCACCTCATTTTCATCTTTGAAGAATCCTTCCCAGGCATTGTGAATTCCGATGACCTCATACCCGTATTTCAGCGCCGTCTTGGTTGTCGACCTGATGGCAGCATTGAGACCCGGGCAGTCCCCACCTCCTGTCAGAATACCTATTCTTTTCTTTCCGGCCAAATTATCACCCCGCATCCTATTCCGGCTTATCTAAAGCTCCGTTAACGAACACAGCACTAAAATGATAACACGGCGGGATAATAAGTTCCATTTTGATAATTGACTGTTAAGTATCATTTGCTACTAAAAACGGGTACTGATAGTATATGTCTCAAGATGCATGGTTTTCCAACACATTTTCAGTATTATCTCTAGAGGAGTGAAGATATGAGGAAACTAGATGGCAAAATAGCAGTGATAACCGGAGCAGCCAGGGGTAATGGAGAAGGAACAGCCAGGGTGATGGCCAGGAAGGGGGCTACAGTAGTACTGGTTGACCTTCTTCCCGAGGTACATAATACTGCCACGAGCATCGCCACCGGGGGATTTAAAGCATTTTCTTTTCAGGTCGATATCAGCAAGGCTTCCGAGGTAAACGGCATGGTTGGTGAGTTGATGGAACGTTTCGGGAGGGTTGATATCCTGGTCAACAACGCCGGCGTCATTCACCTGGTCCCCCTTGTTGATTTGTCCGATGAAGTCAGGGACAGGATGTTCGACATCAATATCAAGGGCACTTTCATATGTACCAAGGCAGTACTGTCCGCTATGATAGAGAGGCACTATGGCAAGATAGTGAACATATCATCCGTTACAGGAACAAAGGTTGCCGATGAAGGGGAAACAGCCTATGCGGCGACCAAGGCAGCGATATGGGGATTCACCAAGGCCCTTGCGGTTGAAGTAGCCCCACACGGAATCAACGTCAATGCAGTTTGCCCGGGAATGATTGGCACGGATATGATAAGACAGATGGCAACAGAGACCAATCCGGAAGACCCGGATAGCGTAATCGAACGGATGGCGAAGGGAATACCGATGGCGAGGCTGGGCAAAACCGAGGAACTCGGAAAGCTGGTGGCGTTCCTTGCTTCTGATGATTCAAGGTACATCACCGGCACATCCATCGTAATCGATGGGGGAAGCACTCTACCCGAGTCCCGTGTGATGGGGGCCGCTTGATATTATTAACATCATCCAGATACGGCCGGTACTACAAAATTGCAGGAATACTGCCCCATACTGTTGCATAGGCCCGCCACAAAAAGTATACTTGAGTTTAGCATATATTCACCGGGACGTTTTAAAGCGGTACAGCCGCCATTAATTCGTACATATTTACTGCTTCGGAGAGGTTGCTGACAATGTTTTTCGGCAAAAAGAAAAGGGGAAGCGACTCGCTTGAGGAGAACCTTGCCCAGTGGAGGGAAATAAGGGAGGGCAAAAGCAAGGTGGACGAGCAGGATGAAGCCCAGGAGGAAGATAGCCAGTGCTTCATTGTAACGGCGGTCTACGGCTCCCCACTTGCCCGTGAGGTGGACACGATGAAGCTCTTTCGGGATGATTTCCTTTTGAGCTTTAATTTGGGGCGACTTTTCGTAAAGACCTACTACACGATAGGCCCATCACTAGCCCGTTACATATCGGGACGCGTCTACCTGAGAAGCTTTCTGAGGAAATTTATTCTGAGTCTCGTGGTTAAAGCAGTAAAAATAACCCACAACTTGTGGTCCTCCCAGTATGTGAAATATTGATACTCATCTGCCTCTGATGCCAGGAAGTACCTCTATTAGTGATTATTAAAATAGGACCGGCTTCTTTCTTCTACAGCCATCAATTCATCCGGACAGCCTGCATAAGTGACCTTCCCCTCCCTCATTACATAGCCGCGGTCAACTATATCGAGAACCTGATGTAGATTCTGATCGACCAGAAGAATGGTAACACCGCGCTTCTTCAGTGCGGCAATCGACCTTACCACCTTTTTGACCGGCCTGGGTGCCAGCCCAAGTGTAGGACAGTCCAAGAGAAGTAATTTCGGGGCGGTCATCAATGCTCGCCCAATGGCAAGCATTTGTTGTTCTCCACCCGATAGGGTTCCCGCATATTGCTTCTGTCTCTCTTCAAGGACAGGAAATAATCTGTAGACAAGTTCAATATCCCACTCTACCCCATCTCTACCATCTTTGCGCCATCGATGATAAGCTCCCAGGAACAGATTGTCCTTTACACTCATAGCCGGGAAAAGCAGTTTGGTTTCGTCAACATACGATATGCCGAGTGGTACAATCATTTCAGTAGCCAATTTTTGTATCGGCGATTTATCAAACACGATCCTGCCGCTTCTCACGGGAAGCAGACCGCAAATGGCTTTAAGAACGGCGGTTTTACCGCAACCGTGATGTCCCACAAGGGCAATAGCCTCACCTTCATTAATATGGAGCGACACCCCCCGTAATGCCGGTACAGAGCCATAACTGGCATAAACCTCATCCAAAAGCAACATGGCCTTGTTCATTTACTCTACTTTTCTACTGCCTGTTCGCTACCCAGGTAGGCATCTATTACACGTTTGTTATTCTGTATCTCAGTCGGTGTACCATCCGCAATCTTTTCGCCGTGGTCAAGCACTATCACCTGGTCCGCAATACCCATCAGTATATCCGTCAGATGCTCCACAATTAAAATCGTTATCCCCCGATGTTTAAGATTGATAATCAACTCGTTTAAACTTTCCACCTCAAATTTTAATAATCCGCTATACGGCTCATCAAGGAGCAGCAGCCGGGACCCGGTAGCAAGGGCACGAGCCATTCCGACGAGCTTTTGCTGTCCCCAGGAAAGACTGCCCGGACTGGCTTCGGATTTTTGTTCCAGACCTACCATGGACAGATAACTCTTTGCCGCCTTGAACAGGTTACGCTCATCCATACGGGCACCGGGTGTTCGAAATCCAGAGCTCAACAGACCAGCCCCGGCTCTCATATGACAACCCACCATCACGTTTTCTATGACGGACATATTGGAGAAGAGCTTTATATCCTGAAAGAGCTGGGTGATACCGAGAGAAGCGATTCGGTCCGGAGAGATGCGGTTGATTCTTTTACCCCGGAAAAAGATATCGCCCTTTTGTAGCCGAA
>JAWOBD010000096.1:0-3979 GCA_046498175.1 Dehalococcoidales bacterium
TCCTCGCTATCGAATACGACATCGTAGCGCCGGCAGTGATTGAAACAGGCAAGCATGGTCGCACCGCTGTCGCCCAGTACCTCCCTGACCAGGTCCTTTACCGTCTTGCTATCTGTATAGGCAGGCATATAGGCACAGGATGCCCTGTCCTCGGCAAGCATATCGGGAATGCCTGCCATCGAGAGGAGGCAGACGAGCCCGCCACGATACGAGTACATCTCCTGGTTCAGTATCCAGAGTGGAGCACAGGCCGAATACTCTTCGCCGCTCTCGGTAATAGCGCCATAGCTGATGTCAGCCTGCCAGCCCCGGCAGTCGTTTGCGCTGAAGGTGCCGTCGCTGTTATCCAGCACGGCTTTTGCCCGGTGGCTGTATGTCTCCTCGGTATGCTCCAGGGAGAGAATCGTCCCGGTACCCAGGATAACATCTTCACCGCCACGGGCAAGCCTGATTCCGGCCAGTGGCCTTACGCTTCCCGACCTCTGGGCCGAAAGGAGGAATTCAGAGAGGATTCTCACCGATCCTCACCTCCGTTCACTCTGCTCCTCTTCTCACGGGAACGCAGGTAAGAGTAGGCACCAACATAGGAAAGCGCCGATATGGTCAGCTCCCTGGGAATGTTATCCATAGCATCACCACCTGCCAGGGTGATCACCACCACCAGTACGCCCCAGATAACCACAAGGAATATGGCAATAAACGGTCTGACCGCACTCCTGACAAGCTCTCTTTTATCCATTCACATTTCCACCATTTATCATATTTTTTATGGGCCGTAGTCGGTAGTGCCGGATACCGGGGTATGGCCGGGCACATAAAGCTGGCCGGTTCGCACACGGTTTGTTCTGCCCACACGCTTCGTTTCTTTGCGGAAGAACTCCAGCCTTTCTCCACCCCACCCCAGGTAGCTCGCAGATATGTCTTTGCCCCCCACGTTTACCCGGTTTATCGAATAGACTGCCCAGCTCACAGCGGCATAGCCCGCGGCTCCGGCCGCTATCAGCTCATGGCACCGCCCGGGAACGGTGCATTCCACAACATCAAGGGTATGCAGTTTCCCGTAGTAAACCCGGCAGTCCGAGCCATCGGGAACCCGGTCACCCAGAATCGTCAGTGTATCACCCCACAGCGAAAACCTGACGTACGAGGCAGGACTATCACCCACGGGGTATTCGACAGCCCGTAGCATCACGATGTCATCCATGCCTGAGATATCGACCTCACGGGAGCCAGACGTGGTGGCGATATTTCCCCTGCTCTCCAGCGGCAATTCAGCGGAGAAATCTTTGACGGTACGGGTGATATGCCATGTGAGTTCCTCATCGCTCCACAACTCACCGGCCTCATCCTTGAGCTCCTTGCGTACCATTGCTGTCATTTCCGATAGATTTATAGTTAACCTCACCCCCTTTATCCCCCTCTCTTTTATAATTAGCGGGGGAAATATATTTATATTATGTAAAGTTTTCACATTTCCCGGGCATTTTTACTGCGGGGCAAAGTAAAGCCCTGGTATGCCGCCAGCAGGTCGATGAGGCGGGTATTTTCGGCATTGGAGCGCACCGCCTTTTCCAGCAACCCGGCAATCTCTTCCTGCCTGGTCTGCTCCTGCATTTCCCCTTCGGACAATGCCACCGGGATATAGCTCAATCTGGCCCTCTCGATGGTTTTCTCCCCCGCCGTCAAGTTAGCCGGGTAGCTGGTTTCCTCGATATATTTCGTTTCGGTCACATTTTCCTCCTCAGTCCAGGCTCGCCAGCCGCACCATAAGCCCCGGTATGGTGATATATGCCGCCTTAACCGGCGTTCCAAAGGGGTCCGGCAGAGCCGCAAAGCCATACGACCTTTTCCAGCAGGTCTCGTAGTTATATCCGTCGGACATCGTCGTTATCGCCGATATGGTGCACTGGTTCTGGCTGAAAGCCTTTACGGTGGGGTCGCCATCGGACAAAATGGCCAGCCAGTAGAGGCCGGGAGCCAGTGCCTCGGAAACGGCCGCCGCCTTCAACCCCGTGGTGCCTACCGATACTTCTCCGCCGTCAACAACCAGATCACCGGGGGCATTGTTGCTGCCGTTACGGTAGACCCCCAGCCTTGCCACCTTGCCGTCCCTGGCCGTGGAAATATATACCGCCAGCCGGTCAATGCTCATCGCCCTGGCGGCACAGAAGGGAGTGGCGTACAGGTAATCGGCGTTTATTCCGTAGGTCCAGCTCCTCGGCGCACCACAGCCTCCGGAAAAGTATTCCCCCGTCCTGATTTCCGAAAGCAGGTTATAGGTGTGGGCATCGAGGTCGGCCCTGTGATTGGCTATTTTCGCCATTACATCGCACAGAAATCCCACCGCTAGTCCTCCACTCCGATGATATGCACCGTTCCGTTCTCTCCGGAGCCGCTGTTCCTGAAGTACAGGGTGCTCACATCAACCTGCGTAAAACCCAGCCATTCCCCGGCACCGACCGGGAAATCCTGCCCCGATTCATCTCCGAAAAGCTGCCCGTAATCCTCCACCCGGACGATTACGTCGCGGAGTTTCTTCTCCGCTGTCTCGAACCTCCGGGCGGCATCGGATGACCCTGTGTTATGGTTGTGGTAAACCCCTCCGCCATACCCCGGCTTGGGCCTTCCCGAGTCATCAAATATTTTCTGGCTCATCAATAGTTTCTCCTTTCTACCCTCACCCCCTTAATCCCCCTCTCCTTCAAAGGAGAGGGGGAAGAGGATTTTTAGAAGGGGTTTCACCCCTTCTTACTACCCCTGCTCTTACAGGAAAGAGCCACCCTTTATTAGATTGGCAACACATTCCATCTGCAGTATTATCCCCTGACTTCAATGAGGACCGTTTAATTGAGCCGGTAGAATACCGCCAGGGGGAGGAGGTTTTTTCGAAGGGGCTTCGCCCCTTCACACTACCCTTACCTTAAAATACAAGGGCGTTTCCACTCTTCCTGCTCTGGCATTTATCCTCACGGTCTGTTCCTTACACCTGTAAAGCCCCGAAACCAGCTGTGAGAAAAATGCCCTGAGGAGTTTTAAGATATAAAATCCTCCAAACTGCCTTTTCTTCAATCAGACAACATCAGTATTATTAGCCCTCTTGCATATGTGGGCTGCTTACTTCAACCGGTAGAATATCGCCAGAGGGAATAGGTTTTTTTGTTATTAGAATCAGTCTTTTATTCCTATCAGGGCCGCCGCCTTGAGCTGGGAGAACAGGGCCAGTGAACAGTACCACTTTATGCGGGTGCGTGAGGCGTCCTTGGTCTCCAGTGCGCCGACCGGCTCCACGGTAACATGGCCCGGCGCGGTCAGACCGCAGAGGGCTCCCTCACCCAGCGAAAAGGCATAGATGGTGGAGCAGGAGCCACCGGTGGTACCCGTTTCCAGGCTGGAAGCCACCGCATGAGTATCCAGCACCCAGTCGCTGACGCCGATGGGGATGCCGTTATAGCGCTCCAGCATCATCCCGAATTCGTTGCGGTCGCTCTCCAGGTTGAAACCGGCCGCGCGGGTAAGCTGCTTTATCTTGCGGCGGGAGCGGTGGCTCATCAGGAGCAAATCCGGCTTGCCTCCCTTGACCGCATCGATGAGCTCATCGATTTTGGTAAGGCTAAGCGTCGCCCCGGTCGCCCCCATAGCGATAACCTGGTCGGAGGCGGTAGCGGTATCGACCAGCTTCCTGATGCCGTCGAACTGCCTGGCACTGGCAGCGCTGTCTCCATAGACAAAGGTCTCCTCGAACTTGTGCCGGAGTGCCTTTGCCTTGAGCTCTTTTACACTAACACGGTCTAATACCTTTCTCCATAGTGTTATTGGTTTCGGGCAAGGGTGTCCGTTTTTTTCGCTTGTTTCTTGATGCTTTATGGTATCTGCTCTTGCACCTTTCCCAGCTTCTCTATAAGGGCATTTTCCATAAACAAGTATTGGATGCCAAGTGGTAAATCCCCAAGTATTTTGATTTGCACCTGCTGGAATATAC
>JAWOBD010000109.1:0-6890 GCA_046498175.1 Dehalococcoidales bacterium
CTGCCCGCTACCAGTATCGGCGATAATGTTATCGTTTCCCCGTTTGCCGAGATCAAAAACAGTGTTATCGGAAGTGATACCTCAATCGGGAGCGGCAGCACGATACAGGACTCGGTTATCGGCAACGGCTGTTCTATCGGAGGGCATTTCAATGCCCTGAGCGGTGAAGCCGAGATAAAGGTGGACAATAGATACCATACCGTCAGGCTGGGGGCCATGGTCGGTGAGGGCTGCAGTATAGGCAGCGCTGTGGTCGCCGAGCCGGGCGTGATAACGGGAAACTATAGCGAGGTTCAGGCGCTGAAGGTTATCCGGGGACAGTTCCCGGATAAGAGCCTGATATATTAGCGATGTGTGGTATTATCGGCTATGTCGGCGGCCGGAGGGCCCAACCCATACTGTTTGACAGCCTGAAGCGACTGGAATACAGGGGATATGATTCCTGCGGGATAGCGGTGTGTTCCGGTGGCATCACGCTTTACAAGAACTCCGGGAAGGTCGGCGACCTGGAAAGGAATGCCCCTCGGTGTGAAGGTTCCATAGGTATAGGACATACCCGGTGGGCTACTCATGGTGAGCCTAACCAGGTGAATTCCCATCCCCACTGCGATTGCTCCGGACGTTTTGCCGTGGTACACAACGGCATAATCGAAAACTACAGCCTGCTTAAAAAGGAGCTTCAGGCCGAAGGGCACCATTTCGTCTCCGATACCGATAGCGAGGTAATTGCCCACCTGATCGAGAAGTATTACCGGGGTGGCCTGGAGGCTGCGGTAAGCTCTGCACTTGCGCACCTGGAGGGTTTCTACGCCGTAATTGCGCTTGCCGAGGGGGAACGCGTTCTGGTTGCTGCCCGGAAGGGTAACCCCCTGATTATCGGTATCGGCGACAGGGAAAACTTTGTTGCCTCCGATGTACCGGCCGTACTGGATAATACCGACCGGGTGGTTTATCTGGATGATGGCGATATCGGGATTATTGGTGCCGGGGATATCAGGGTGACGCACAATGGCGCAGGGGTTGACCGGGAGGAGAAAAAGATACTGTGGAGTATAGAAGATGCCCGGAAGGCGGGTTATGAGCATTTTATGCTCAAGGAGATTTATGAACAGCCCCGCGTTATCAGGGATACCCTGACCGGATGGCTGTCATCTGAAGGAGCGCTGGGGGAATCACTGATCGACCTGACGAGGATGCAAACCGGTGAGCGGCCGATAATCATACTTGCCTGTGGTACATCCTATCATGCCGCCCTGGTGGGCAGGTATATCATCGAGAAGGTACTGGGTATCCCGGTGGTGGTTGAACTGGCCTCCGAGGTTAACTATTACGAACGGCATCTTGGTGGAGGCGCTGCAATCGCCCTCAGCCAGTCCGGGGAGACTGCGGATACCCTGAGGGCCATGAGAAAACTGAAGGCAGCGGGGTGCCGGCTGCTGGCCATTACCAACGTGGTGGATAGCAGCGTCACCCGGATTGCCAACGATATAATCTATACCAGGGCCGGACCGGAGATAGGGGTGGCCGCTACCAAGAGCTTTATCGTTCAGCTTATGGTACTCTACTCGCTGGCCGTATTGAGCTGCCGGGTTGATGCCAGGAGTCTTGTCGATTTGGTTATGGAACTGAGGAGACTGCCGGAGAGGCTGCAGCATTTGTTGAGTGAGAGTGAAGGGATTGAAGAGTGTGCCGGATTCCTTGCCCGTTTTGAAGACGCATTTTTTATCGGGAGGGGGATAAGCTTCCCGGTAGCCCTCGAGGGGGCACTCAAGCTCAAGGAGATTTCCTATATTCATGCCGAGGGTTATGCCGCAGGGGAGCTGAAGCACGGCTCCTTTGCCCTGCTCGGTGAGGATACGCCGGTAGTGGCCATTCTGGCCCGGGACAATACCTATGCGGCGATGCTGTCCAATATCAAGGAGGTCAAGGCGAGGAAAGCCCCGGTGATAGCGCTGGCTGAGGAGGGTGACGAAACTATCGGCGAGTTTGCCGATATGGTGATATCCGTTCCCGAGGTTGACCCCCTTTTTTCACCGGTGGTGAATGTGGTAGCCCTGCAACTCCTCGCCTACTTTACGGCCCGGGACAGAAACTGCCCGATAGACACGCCACGCAATCTGGCTAAGAGCGTGACTGTGGAATAGGGAAGGGACTCCGGATGTAGTGAGGTAAATATCGCAATTAAACGTTTGAAGGAGGTTTGATTTGGAGATTCAGGTTGTTGTGGGTGACCCTGCCCGGGTTAAGGCTGATGCTATCCTGCTGGGGCATTTCGAGGGGGAAGATCGTCCCGGGGAGGAAACTGCTGGTATCGACGAAGTACTGGGTGGGGCAATCCGGGAACTAATCGGGCAGGGAGAGGTAAAGGGCAAGCTTAACGAGCTCACCCTCCTCCATAGCCTGGGCAGGCTGGAGGCATCCCGGATTGTGTTGTTGGGTCTGGGCAAGCAATCGGAGCATACCGAGGACAGGATAAGCGGTGCCGTTGGCGAGGCCTGCCGTTTGCTGAGGCAGAAAGGCTGTAAGAGCATCATTACCTCTGCCTTGGGCAGCGGTATCGCCGGTGTTACTGCTGAAGCGGCGGCACAGGCCGTAACCGAGGGCGCCCTTCTCGGCCTTTATTCGTTCCGCAGACACTTCACCACTGAGGCCGATTACGGTGAAGTCAGTGAGATTAAAATACTGGCTCCCCGCGAGGAGCGTCTTGCGGAGATGGAACGGGGCTCTATGAAGGGGAGGATTGTGGCTGAGGCGGCCATTATGGCCCGCGATATGGCCAACGAGCCGGCCAACTATATGACTCCCGCCATTATGGCCGAAACGGCTGAGCGTTTGGCTGGTGCATACGGGCTGGGTTTCAAGGCGCTTGAGGAGAAGCAGATGGAGGAGATGGGAATGGGTGCGCTTCTGGGCGTGGCACGGGGCAGCCGCGAACCAGCTAAGTTTATCGTCTTGGAGTACCGTGGCAAGGGGTCGGGGAATTTTGATATCGCCCTTGTTGGCAAGGGGATAACCTTTGACTCCGGCGGTATCTCGATAAAGCCATCGGAAAAGATGGGCGAGATGAAGGGTGACATGTCCGGAGGGGGGGCCGTCATTGCGGTGATGGGGGCAATCGCGCGGCTCAAGCCCGCCATAAATGTAATAACGGCGGTACCGGCCACGGAAAATCTGCCCGATGGCAATGCCATCAAGCCGGGCGATGTGCTCACCGCTATGGGGGGTAAAACCATTGAGATTATTTCTACCGACGCCGAGGGGAGGCTTGCACTGGCCGATGCCCTGGGCTATGTGAACAAGGCCGGGGCCAGGCGCATAGTCGACGTGGCCACGCTTACCGGTGCCTGCCATATAGCTCTGGGCGATGTTTGCAGCGGTGCCTTCGGCAACGATAAGGAGCTGATTGACCGGGTGATTGCTGCCGGCAGCGACGCCGGTGAGCTCATCTGGCCGATGCCGATGTACAGCCAGTACCGGGAGCAGAACAAGAGCGATGTCGCCGATATCAAGAATGCAGGAGGAAGGTATGGGGGCGCCATTACGGCTGCCCAGTTTCTTGCCGAGTTTGTCGGCGAGACCCCCTGGGTGCATATAGACATTGCCGGTACCTTTCTCAGCGACAAGGATAAGGGCTATCTCACCAAAGGAGCTACCGGTGTTCCCGTGCGTACCCTGGCGAACCTTGTCCTGCGCTTGAGCGAGTAAATAAAAAATACGGGAGGCCTGCTGATGAAGATTGAATGGCTGGGGCATTCGTCGTTCCTGATTACCTCTGATGAGGGTGTAAAGATAATTACCGACCCCTACCCGGCGGGCGAAGAGCTCGGGTATCCCGAGATAAGAGAGAGTGCGGATATCGTCACAGTGAGCCATGACCACTTCGACCACAACCATACCTCTGCTGTAGGGGGTAACCCGGCGGTTTTGACCCGGGGCGATACCGAGGTCAGGGGGATAGATATCAGAAGCGTTTCCTCCTGGCATGACGCCGAAGGGGGCCGGTCGAGGGGAGAAAACAACATATTCTGTCTCAAGGTAGATGGAGTTAGCGTATGCCACCTCGGTGACCTGGGTCATACATTAAGCGAGGAGCAGGTGGCGGATATCGGAGCGGTCGATGTTCTTCTCATCCCCGTGGGCGGTTACTTTACCATTGGCGCTGCCGGGGCCACCATTGTCTGCAACCAGCTCAAGCCCTCTGTGGTGATTCCAATGCACTACCGGAACCGATGGTGCCGCTTCCCCATCTCCGGCGTGGACGATTTCCTGGCGGGCAAAAAGGAAGTCGTACGGATGGAGGGGAGCGAGGTCGAATTCGGCGCCGAAAGCCTGCCCGCCGGCATGCGAATTGTGGTCCTTAAACCCCGGCTTTAGCCCGTTTATTCCCGGATGAAAAAGAGCATGCCGACGGTCGCCGCCGCCGCCAGTGCCGCGCCGAAGAAGAAGGGGGTCTGGGGGCTGTAGGTTTGCCACAGCCAGCCGGCTATCAGGCTTGCCGGCAGCAGGGTTATCCCCACCGTTCCGTGGTACAGCCCGTAGGCGGTACCCCTCTTTTCCGCGGGTACCAGGTCGGCCACAAAGGCCCGGGCGGTCCCTTCCACTATCCCGTAATAGACCCCGTAGCCGGCAAAGAGGACCCATATCTGCCATAGCTCCGAGGCCATGGCAAAGCCCAGATAGACCAGTGCGTAGATGCCCCACCCCATGGCGATAACCCGCCTTCTCCCCAGCCGGTCGGAGAGTCTTCCGGCCGGCATGGAGACCGCAGCATAGGTCGCGTTGAACAGTACGAGCATCAGGGTGATGTTGAAAACGCTGGCCCCCATATTCTGCGCCCGCAGAATAACGAAGAAGTCGCTGGAGTTTCCCAGCGTAAAGAGCGTCATCACGACCAGGAATATTTTGAAACGGATGTCGAAGCCGGCGATGAGCCGGAACGGGTTGAAGCGGGGCCTTGATGCCGTTCCTGCTGAAGGCGTCGTTGCCTTTTCCCTGACGAACCTGGCCAGCACGATTACCGCCGCCACCGCGGGTATGGTACCGATCAGTACCAGCCACCGGTAGCTTTCCAGGCTGAGCTCCATGCTGCCGCCCTGGACGAAATAGATGATGATGGCCGCTATGGCAAGCCCGAGGACAGCGCCGGAGGTGTCCATGGCGCGGTGTAGCCCGAAGCTTTTGCCCCGCTCCCTGGGGGAAACCGAATCGGCAATCAGGGCATCTCGCGAAGAGGTGCGTACGCCCTTCCCGACCCGGTCGCTGAACCGGACTCCCAGGACGATGCCCCAGGTCGAGGCCAGGTGCATAAACGGCTTGGCCGCAGTCGATATGCTGTATCCGGCCAGTGCGAGGGACTTGCGCTTGCCGATACGGTCACTGAACCAGCCGCTGAATACCCGGAAAAGGGCATCGAAGCTCTCCGACAGACCGCCTACCAGCCCGATAACGGTGGTGGCTGCACCCAGGATATTGGAGAGAAAGAGGGGAACCAGGGTGAATATCATCTCGCTGGAGACATCGTTCAGGAAGCTTACCACTCCCAGGAAGAATACGTTGCGGTTGTACCCCAGGATTTTTCTTGCTGATGAGTTACTGCCTATGTCTCCGGGCAATTTTCGCCCTCGATCACTTCGCCGACCAGCTCTATGATTTTCTTCCTTGCCCTTTCCAGCGCCTTTACCCCTTCATCGGTGGCCTGGTAGTACTTCCTTATCTTGCCGTCGACCAGCCTGCTGTAGCTTTCCAGGTAACCCCGCTCGGCCAGGCGGTGCAGTACCGGGTACAGGGTGCCGGGGCTGATGTCATAGCCGTGCCTGGCCAGCTCCCTGGCTATCTCCACGCCGTAGATGGGCTCTATGGACGCATGGTAGAGGATGTGAATCCTGATAAAGCCGAGAAAGAACTCTCTGTCGAGCATAATAACGTATCCCGATATCGAGAAATGATATTACCATATTCTGGCACAGTGCTGCTATGCTGTCAAGTTAAAGGCGGTGGTTTTGTGACCATTGATGCGGTGTGTAGTATAATTAATATTATAGGATGGTTGGGGGCGGCTGGGTCCCGGTGGGCTCCGCGGACTTCAAATCCGTTGGGGGGCATTAGACTGTCTCCGGTGGGTTCGACTCCCATGCGCCCCCGCCAGGTTTTTTGCTTGGCAATTTGCTTGATACTTTATGTAAATCTTTGGATAACCTCTTACTTGGTGGCCTCTTACCGTGAATTACTTGAGATAGATAACTAATATTACAGGATAAAAGCATTTACATTAGAATATGCGAAATGGAGTTAGCAGGCGAAATACTATCCAAATACCTGAGCGTGTTTAAAGGATT
The DNA here is from genome assembly GCA_046498175.1 of Dehalococcoidales bacterium. GTDB lineage: Bacteria > Chloroflexota > Dehalococcoidia > Dehalococcoidales > UBA5760 > UBA5760. The sequence continues at coordinate 6,336 of JAWOBD010000109.1, forward strand.
ACCACCTGTAGGTGAAGGTGGCTTAAGATTCGGTGAAAGCCTTGTTAGAATAAGCACCATCGCTTCACAGTACTATTGCGAGAAGAAAATTGAATTACAGTACCGATACCCCAGGCCCCCCACTGTAAGAATGAAGCAGGGTGCAGAAGGGCACGAGTTGGTAACCTCTGAAGCCGCCCCTTTAACTAGAGAAGAAGCCCTTGAAACAGCTTTAGAGGTGAGGGAAAAACCTGTCTGCCTTTATGAGTTTAACGTTGGCTGGAAAAACATGGGAATACCTATTATCGGTAAGGTGGACGAGGCATGGTTCAGGGGAGGCAATGTCGATCTGATCGTAGAGCGTAAGTTCAGCAATAGCCCCAGGATATATAACCCCTATCATATCCAGGCACGATTGTATTGTTTGGGCCTGGAAAAGATGGGATTCAAGACAGATTCAACGATTTACCGGATAATGGTCTTTAATCGAAGTTGTTACCAATGTAACAAGCTGGTCAACGGTTCCTGCAATATATTTAACCATGAGATTGATGAGTATGAATGTGAGCAGGGAAA
>JAWOBD010000086.1:0-11240 GCA_046498175.1 Dehalococcoidales bacterium
CCCGCTGCTTAGAAGGCAGCCGCTCTATCCACTGAGCTACAGGGACACACCTTATCAATCAAATTTAGCACGACTCATTATAGGGGTCAAGCCTCTTCTCTTACCAGAGATAGCCGAGTCCTCCTCTGGCCAGCATACAGACAGCGGTGACAATACCGCCGGCAATGCACACGCCGGCAATTATATATAGAAAAGCCGGTTTGAATTTTACCTCGAAGATAGTCGCTGCCAGGGAGCCAGTCCAGGCGCCGGTTACGGGCAGGGGAACGGAGACAAACAGCATAAGGCCTATCTGCTTGTACCTCTCCACAACAACCCGGCCACGCCGGCGGGCTCGCTCTTCAAGCCAGGTAAACCATCTTTTGAATATGCCGATCCTGCTCATCTTCCTGGATATGGCAGCAAAGAAGAGGAGAAGCAGGGGCACCGGTATGAGGTTTCCCGCTATGGCCAGTGGCAGGGCATGGTACCAGGCGATGGCCTCCGGATATATCTGGGAGGGAATTAACCCCAGGGCAAAGGGTATCGCCCCGCGCAGCTCCAAGATAGGCAGCGCCGAAACGGCGACTACCACCATTTCCTTGGAGAAACCCAGTCCGTGAAGTGTGTTGAGAATGCTATCAAGAAACAAGCTGATACACAACCAATATCTTTCAAATGGTGGACCCGACCAAACACGGCGTTTAGTGAGTTTAGCAAACAGGCACGGCGGCGTCAAGACAGCTTGCCCGCGGTAGGTGAATATAGTAGACTTTTACGTAGCCGGGCAACCCGCCGCCGATAATAAAAATGCCAGAACATTCAATCAGTATTTTTCAGATTGATGATAGCCATATATTGTCCTTGTAGCAATCGGGGATAGGAGTTGACATAAAGAGGGAAGGCGATGAACCAACTGATAGCGATAGTAGGCCCCACCGCCATCGGCAAGAGCAAGCTCGCATTGCACCTTGCCAGCCAGTACAACGGTGAAGTAGTCAATGCCGACAGCCGGCAGGTCTATCGCTTTATGGATATCGGCACCGCCAAACCAGGGACTGAAGACCTTGCACGGGTACCTCACCACCTTATCAACATCATCAATCCGGACGAGGACTTCAGCCTGGCGCAGTACCGGCAGCTCGCCAATAGCGCCATCAAGGACATCCAGAAGCGGGAGAAGGTGCCCATACTGGTGGGAGGCAGCGGGCAGTACGTCTGGTCTATCCTGGAGAACTGGGGTCTGCCCGGGGTCCCGCCCGATAAGGAACTGCGGCGTAAAATGCAGGAAAAGGCAGAGAGAGAGGGGACGCACGTACTGTACCAGGAGCTCAAGATGGTTGACCCCGCGGCAGCCAGAGATATAGACCCGGCCAACCTCCGCCGCATCATAAGGGCACTAGAAGTATACCGGCTTACCAATGTACCCTTCTCACAGCTCAGGCGCAAGCAGGAGCCGGAATACAGGGCAATGATAATCGGGCTTACCACGGACAGGGAAGCGCTGTACCACAGGATTGATGCCAGGGTAAATTGGATGCTGGAAACGGGGCTCCTTTCCGAAATCGAAGGCCTGGTCAATATGGGCTACGGGTTTGAGCTGCCGGCCTTGTCCAGCATCGGCTACAAGCAGATCGGCATGTTCCTGAAAGGCGAAATCACTCTTTCCGCAGCCATACAGCAAACCAAGTTCGAGACCCACCGTTTTGCCAGGCAACAGTATACCTGGTTCAAATTGAATGACGATAGAATAAGCTGGTTCGATATACACGGCGACGGCGTGGAAAAGAAGCTAATGGCATCGTCATCACATTTCCTGGAAAATGCATCCCGGCCGCAACGGCTGCTCAATTAAAGCCTCCGTTTCTGCAAGCGGCCCCGCACATAGTATATAATGAACTGTGACCAACATATACGAACGGCAGGCGGATAAATGAATTTCACCAAACTACAGGGAGCCGGGAACGATTTCGTTCTTGTCGAGACGGATGGTACAAACAATGACTGGTCAAGAATGGCCGGGGATATGTGTGACCGTCACTTCGGCATCGGTGCGGACGGCCTGCTGCTACTGCTGCCTTCGAACAGGGCAGACTTAGCTATGCGTATGTTCAACCCGGACGGGTCCGAGGCAGAAGCCTGCGGCAACGGCCTGAGGTGCACGGTCAAATACTACGCGAGCAATGCAGATTGGAAAGAGGGCGAAAAGGAAAGGGTTTTCCATATCGAGACCGGGGAGGGGACCAGAAGGGCAGTGGTAAATCGACAGGACGATGGCTCCTTCGATATCCGGGTAGGTATGGGAAAGCCGGAGTTAAGCGCTGGCCGGATACCGGTTGAGATGGAGGACCGCAACGAAGTAGTTGACATAAAATCTATGCTGAATTATACTGTTACTGTCGAAAACACGAAATTGCCGCTCAACCTGGTCTCGATGGGAAATCCGCACGCAGTTTACTTCACCGAGGAAAAGGTGAGCGATTTCCCGTTGCAAAAGGTGGGGCCAGTGGTAGAGAATCACCGTATATTTCCCAACCGGACCAACTTCGAGGTTGCAAGGATAATAAACCGCAGAGAAATAGATGCCAGGGTATGGGAAAGGGGAGCGGGTGAAACACTGGCCTGCGGGACCGGCGCGTGCGCCATAGCGGTCGCTGCCCGCCAGCAGGGCCTGGTTGATGATACAGTAAAAATAGGACTGCCCGGGGGCGAACTGAACGTTAGTTGGAACGGGAATAATGAGGTATTACTCGGCGGACCCGCCGAAATAGTATTCACCGGCAGATGGCCGGACGAGGCAAAGCGATAATGAAGCTAGCAAAAAGACTGGATGACCTGCCGCCGTATCTATTCCGGGAGATTACCCGCAAGATTGCCGAGAAGAGAGCCAGGGGAGAAGAGGTAATCAGTTTCGCCATCGGCGACCCGGACTACCCCACGCCGGACTATATCATAGACAGCCTGTGCCAGGCAGCCCGGGACCCGTCCAATCACCAGTACCCGGAGAGTGACGGACTGCCGGAGCTCCGCCGGGCGATAGCCGGGTGGTACGAAAAGCGGTTCGGTGTTTCCCTTGACGCCGATAAAGAGGTGCTCCCGCTTGTCGGAGCCAAGGAAGGTATTGTGCATACCGCCCTGTGTTTCATCAACCCGGGCGACATCGCCATTGTTCCCGACCCGGGCTATCCGCCCTACGCGATGGGCACAATCCTTGCCGATGGCAAACCGTATTATATGCCTCTTTCCGAGGATAATGGTTATCTTCCCGACCTGGAAGCCATCCCCTCCGATATAAGCAAGCAGGCGAAACTGCTCTGGCTCAACTACCCGAATAACCCCACCGGAGCAGTAGCAGAGCTTGCTTTCTTCAACCGGGCAGTAGAATTCGCCCGCAGCAACGATATCGCCATCGGACACGATGGTCCCTACACCGAGATCGCTTTCGACGGCTACCAGCCGGTGAGCTTCATACAGGCGGATGGAGCTATGGATACCGGAATCGAGTTCCATTCTCTTTCCAAAAGCTACAATATGACCGGGTGGCGTATAGGAATGGCAGTCGGTAACAGGGAAATGATATCTGCCTTAAGACGCGTCAAATCGAACGTTGACTCGGGAATTCCCCAGGCCATTCAACACGCTGCGATAGAAGCACTTACCGGTCCACAGGGTATAATCGACGAGCAGAAGGTGAAATACCAGAGGCGTCGTGACCTGGTAGTGGATATGCTCAATGATATCGGCCTCGAAACCAAACACCCCAACGCCGGGCTATATATATGGACAAAGGTCCCTGAAGGCTATACCTCGATGGAATTTGCCAATGAGCTGCTGGAAAAGGTGGGGGTGGTAGTAACGCCTGGGATAGGCTACGGCCAGAATGGGGAAGGTTACATACGTTTGTCCCTCACCACATCCGATGCCAACATGGTCAAGGGGCTTTCCAGGCTGGCAGAATGGCATGTTTCATAAGGATATAATAGTGCAGAAAAACAGCTAGTTGACATAATATTCGGGGGTTACAATCACCAAAAAAACGGTTGCAACAAAAGCATCTCGAGAACGGGCATTCCTGGTAGCCGTAACAACAAGGAACTCCACCGGCACAAAGTGGCCGATAGAAGACTCCATAGAAGAACTGGCCCAGCTGACCACAACTGCCGGTGCGGATATTGTAGGCAGAATAACGCAGCAGCTGCCGGTGCCATCCAAGGCATATTACCTCGGTAAAGGCAAGCTGGACGAATTATTATCCCTGCAGGATAGCCTCGATTACACTATGGTAGTCTTCGACGACGAGCTCACGCCGCTGCAGCAGCGCAATCTGGAGCGAATCCTCAAGGTAAAGGTGATTGACCGCTCGGCCCTGATTCTGGATATATTCTCCAAGAGAGCGCAGACCAGGGAAGGACAGCTTCAGGTAGAACTCGCCCAGCACCAGTATCTTCTGCCCAGGCTCGCCGGGCAGTGGAGCCACCTGGAAAGGCTCGGTGGCGGTATCGGCACCCGGGGGCCGGGCGAGTCACAGCTGGAAACCGACCGCAGGCTTGTCAACCGCAAGGTCCACCACCTGAAAAAGCAGATCGAAGCAGTCAAAAAGCACCGCTCTCTGTACCGCCAGCAACGCCGCCGGCAGGGAATTCCCATTATCGCTCTGGTGGGCTATACCAACGCTGGGAAAAGCACAATTCTAAACGCACTTACCCAGGCTGACGTAGTTATAGAAGACAAGCTCTTCGCCACTCTGGACCCGAAAACAAGGAGCTTTGTACTCCCCAGTAATGAGAAGGTACTGTTCACCGATACCGTTGGGTTTATCCAGAAGCTTCCACCCAGCATTGTCAGCGCATTCCGCGCAACCCTGGAAGAGCTATCCGAGGCAAGCATTCTCCTGCATATCGTCGATTTGACCTCTCCCAATGCTGCGGAGCAATGCCAGACCGTTGAAGATATTCTGCGGGATATGGAACTCAGCAGAACACCGGTAATAACGGTGCTCAATAAAATCGATTTGCTCCTTAGCAGGGAAAAGAACTGGGACGAACGCTCCGCGATGGAATACCTTTCCGAACAGGTGCCGGCGGGCGGTAAAAACACGGTCCTCGTTTCCGCAACCAGAAAATGGGGCCTTGATGACCTTATCGCTCTTATACAGAATATCCTGAATCAAAATACAAGATAATTTCACCCCCTAAAATAATGAAGCCCTCAAATCAAAATCTGGGGGCCTGAAATTATTCTTTAATGGTTTTATACATATTCACGGCCAATTTTTTGATTTCCATTTTCCATCCTTGCAATTTTTAACCGAAATTATTGTTAATTATTATCAGACCCCAAGGAAGAAATTTTTAATCAACCGGCCAAAAACTTTTTTATCTCAACTCTTTACTTGAAGCTGAATATGTGCACTGACTCAACACCCAATTAAGTAGATAAATTATTGGTTTCTCCTCAAATAAGGTAAGCAGGATGAAAGAAATGGGTATCACGAGCTGGGATTTTGGCAATGGTTGCAATGGGGCAGGCTTGATTGGCAGTCGAAAGTATCAATTCTGTAATTAAAAAGGACGCACAATATATATTATGTCATATCATGCGTGTAAACAAAGAATCCTGAATTCTCCGGATTTCTATTTCTAGGCTATTCTTCTCTTACGGTCGCGAGTGATAATCCTCATCGCTCCTCGTTAATGCTCAACCATTCGATCAGGGCCTCATCTGCAAGGCTCTCACTCTCCAAACCGGTTTTCTTGAAGCTGGGGCTTTTGAAATTGAACATATCAGCCGGTGATACTTTGCCAATTATCTCCTTTATCTCATCTTCCGTGAAAGGCTCCCTGAAAAAATCCCGCTCCTTAAAATCTATCTTTTCCTGCAAGAGAAACTCTCTCGCTTTTCTACAGGTGTTTCATTTATTCCAGCAATAGAAATCGATTTGCGCAGGCATTTTTATTACCTCCTTGAAATGGTATCAATTTAACCCCTCTTCCATCCGCTCGATTATTTTGCTAACCGCCAGGCCAGCCAGTCCTTCCGTAGCCACCTGCCTGGCTACCGAAAGCCGGTCATATACAGTTCTCAAATTTTTTATTCCACCGTCAACGAATTCACAAACGGAGAGCGCCGTTACCTGCCATTTTTCTCCATCGCTGTTACCCTCCAGAACAAGCTCGCAGGCAGCACAATTTCCCTGCGAAATCAGCCCTGTATCCGCAAACCTGATGGCAAGAATATTGTCACCAAACCATTTCAAATAGCGCTCGATCTCTCCTTTGCCGCTAAATTTCCCCTCCGGTGCTATCCATTCCGCTCCCTCCGCAAAGGAAGATAATGCCCTTTCCATATCCCTGTTCTTGAGTACCTCTATAAAATTATTAAAGATTATTTTATTTTCATTCTCATCGCCCATTATGCTCACACTCCTTTATTTAATCGCTCGCCTTCATACCTGTATAACAGATTGATGCCGGTATTACAATTATCACAGATAGCATCTACGCCCAGTATTATGTAAAGTCATTTATCCATCCTACCGCGTTAACTTCTTCATATAGCGCTTCAGAAAATGGTGCGCCAGCGCCATCAATGTAGCACTGGCTATCACCGCGATTAATACATTAGTTGAATATCCGTTTATAGCAATCCCAAGCGCAGTACCGCTAGCGGGTGGGTGTTCGGTATCCGTGGCCACCATCAAGAAAATAGAACTTCCGACCGCTATCGAATAGATAACTAAGGGATAATTTATCCAGTTCTGAAGACCCATAGTAAATACAGAGCCAGATAAAATACCAATAATATGCCCGCCGATAACGCTTCTTGGCTGTGCTGAAATGCTCCCGGGCATGGTAAAAACGATGAAAGCAGTGGCACCTATGGAAGCTATAATTATTATTTCCCTGGTATTCAGGAAAAGGAAAGCAAGGAACAAGACGAGCACTGCTACAGAACTCTGCCAAAGATAATTCTTCCACAGCCTGCGAAATTTGGCCGTGGTAGATTTCCCCAGTATAACAGTTAATGGGTTAAATCGTTTCTTGATATTACTTCACGCCAACTTTATATCTTGATACCGTTTATTAACCTGTTAATATCAAATAGCAATGAAATTATATCCAGGAGTTATCCTGTAACAACGGCCACATCTGCTCCCCTATCTCTTTGCGTGATACGAATTCGTACCTTTCTTTACCAGCTTGCAGCAAGGCCCTGTCAGAACAAACTTCGATAGAAATCTCTTCACCAGGTATGCGGCTATGCAAAATACTGGCAAGCAAAATGGCCTTTTCCAATCCGTCCCCGCGGCTAAAATTCCATACCTCATCAGGCTGAGCAAGCCGGCCTGGGCCATCGTATATTGAATGGTCGGGCATTTCGCCTATTTTCTTTACCAGTTCCCCGGTTTCCATACCGGAAGCCCCCTCAATGGATACGGGGTTACGCTGCATGGCAGCAGCCAGGAACGGCCATGGTTCAGTTCTCCTTAAATCCCGAAAGGAATAGAATGCCAGATCGGCCGTATTGTTTCGCCCGCGGATGGATTCCAGCCTTTCCAGTATTTCCTCACGGGTCATACCCAGACTGATACCGAGCGATTCCCCTCCCGAGACAAATTCCTTCTTCCCAGCATCAGGTAGCCTCGGTTCGGTATTACAGAACCTTGACAGTTTCTCCAGAGCCTGTTCGGACTCTAGACAATCTACACCCAGTCCGGCTTTGATTGCTTCCAGGTCACCGGCACTATTACACCTGATATTTTCCCTCTGTATCAAATCCTCGAGTTCATCGATGACAATACGATGAGAAAGAGGAGTTACCTGAAATTCCTCGATATCGATTTTAGCCATCAGCTTCTCTCTCGTCTTGTCGTTGACCCGGTAGGAACTACCATGTTCATAGGCAAATACCCTCTCGGCACTTATATAGTAATCCACCCCATGCAGGACCCACCTGAACTGGAAACACTTCTGCACATCCCGGCTATGCCGTAAAAAATTGGTTATAATCCTGTCATCCAGCCGTGTTTTCAAATAGCCACGAATCCGTCCGGAAAAATGCTTGTAGGCATTATTACCAATGGTCGCCCTGTCATACAGGGTATGTATGTAACCGGTCGAGTGAGATACGATGGTCACCACTTCGTTTTCCAGGGCCCGCCTGGCCTGAGCTGAAAGAGCAGTCCCGTTGAACCACATCCTTTTGGTTACCAGCCTGCGGTTATTGGTCAATATCCCGTCATCGATATCGATGAAGTTCTGCGAGTGCAAGGGCGTGGCCATCATATAGATATCTTCCAGTGGAATACCGGCTACGATAAAAAGCGCCGCCGCATATAGTGCTGCCAGGGAAACACACTCCCCTGCCCCGGTGGTATACTTCGGCTTATAACAAAAGGCGTCCATCGCCTCAACCGTTTCTGTTTTCCAATATGGAATAACATCACTATTATACTTATCCAGACCGAAATGACGGCGGATATCCATATCAAAGTAGTACCTGTCCCCTTCGTAACCGAAAAGAGCATTGGATTTCTTAAGAGCCTCGTCACTGACCAAATCACCGAACCTCTCCATTTCGCGCTCTCTGGTGGTCAGACCCCAGGTCTCAAGGTCCAGGTTGAATGTATAGTTATCCATAATATATTGCTTCAACCGGTTGATTCGCCTGTAGGGGCTCATCGTTTCCATTCCGGAAAACCACTGTTTCTCCCTCCAGCACCAGATATTGGGAGAAATTATGTTGGCCAGAACCAGGCTGTACATCAACTCTGGAAATATGAATATTTCCATGTCGGAGAGGGTAACTGCAGAGGATTTTCGCTCGATGTCTTTTATATCTCTTCCTGCCATCGGCCAGCCATCCAAGCTTTACTTCAAATAATAAACCCAGAAGGATAGTAAGTACAAAAAAAGAGGATGCGGAATATACGCATCACAAAGCATTGAGAAAGTGGGCTCGGTAGGGTTCGAACCTACGACCAATCGGTTATGAGCCGACCGCTCTGCCGCTGAGCTACGAGCCCAAATTGAGGGCAGCGATTCAAAGGTTTGTCTATATATAATGATAATAAACTCAAGGGAGACAAATAGTCAATTGCGTTCTTTTAATAACAGAAGGCCCACGCTGCTATTGCATTATATTGCCAGAGGAATACGAAGTCAATATAATGAATCTATAACAGCAGTGAGCATACTGTTTGATGCGAACAAATGACAGTGGCGACTACAGTTTAGATAAGCGGCTAGTATCCACGGCCGTTTCAGGACCACTATTTACTATGGGCTTTTCGCCTGCGAACAACCAGTAGGGCAATTAACAGCCCAACCACTATGCCAACACCAATACGCCAATCCATGATTTATACCTCCTCTATCATATGCTATTTATTTGATTTTCGCTTACGTACAACCACCAATATCACTACCAGGGTAACAATTATGGCAACGCCTATCCGCCAATCCATGATTTGTGCCTCCTCTTATCTTATGCTATACATATCCCCTTCGTAGCTGGAAGTAATGGAAATGTTAAGGCACACTTTAAACAGTCATCATATTTCTGTCAAGTATCTGGACTTGCTTAAATATCCTCCATGACGTAAAATCTTTTAACAATGCGGGAGTAACTCAGTGGTAGAGTCCCTGCCTTCCAAGCAGGTTGTCGCGGGTTCGAGCCCCGTCTCCCGCTCCACATTTACCAATCACCTGCCCGAGTATACTCTTGCCCGGTCTCATACCATTTCCTCTTTCAGATAACCCGTCTTTTAAGCAATCCCACCAATATGATTACCAAAGGTTACCAATACTATTTTCAACTAACTTTACCTTTAAGTAAATAACTCTTTAGTATGAATAGATACAAAGTTAAGCCCACAATGGTATGTAGACATAGTTACAATGTTAGATTTATCTTCAATGGTATAATCATTTAATCCGCTTGTGCAGAAACAAAACTGCACCGTTTGAATAACGTGAACCTGCCATCGTTTAATACTATCACCAGCCCAGGAACTTGTGACGGCAAGACTTATGCTATGGTCAATCCTCGAGAGGCATTGCCGTTTTATGCTTGAACTGATATAATATCCAAGGCTGGTTAGTGATTCTGATCAAAAACCAGCCAGTATTTATGTTGTGTGGCGCATTCGTCTAGGGGTTTAGGACACCTCCCTCTCAAGGAGGAGATCACCGGTTCGAATCCGGTATGCGCTACCAGGTTTGCTTGATAGCCTATTCTTTTCTATAATGGTCAGGCTGAGCAAGTCTGAAGAAGATGGGTTTTGAGAGGTGATGCCCGAGTAGCGCAATGGTAGCGCAACCGACTTGTAATCGGTAGGTTAGTGGGTTCGAATCCCCTCTCGGGCTCCGTCTTTGTTTACTCTAAAGGGAGGGGTGCCGGAGTGGTTAATCGGAGCAGTCTGTAAAACTGCCGCCTGAAAGGGCTACGTTGGTTCGAATCCAACCCCCTCCACCACAAATCATCGGCACCAAAGGTAACATCATTCGGGGACGAGGAAAGTATATATATGTAGCGGATTGTGTTTATTACTTTCCTTTTCTGCTAGCATCCGAACCCAAAGCCATTTCTGCAGAGCCATTGTTTTTCTTTAACTGGCCTTCCAGCTTTTCCAACCGCCGGCTGATCATATAAAGCCCACCCACCATAAGCTTGGTAGTCCGGTTACTTGCTCTCTGTGAATAGTCGGCAATACCCCAACCTACAAAGGATAGCCCGATGGCCAGCATAAGGAAACTGATGCCAATCTGCCTGCCGGTGGTATTAAGGCGAAGACCGATGACATCTCTGGATAGCTCGGGATTAAGCGTAATGTCAGATACCAAGTCATTTAGAGAAGAGTAGGTCTGATATACCCAGGCAATCGCTATTACCACGAATACCGAACCAATCAGAATAAACTTGACATCGCCCAATGCACGAACTGCACGCATCGCCTATTACCCCTCGTAACCAATGTATTCATGTTACCTAACACAATATAATGTAACAATTGGGAAAATGCAACTGAATCAAATCTGGTAGTCACATTCTTGACAAGAACGCTCAAAACATTCTAGTCTATGTAGTATATAGTAATATTAACCGGATGCGAAGTGATGATTAACTGAGTTATCTTTGGTTCTATCTGTTTCATATAATGGATTCTGTCCTTATATGCTGATATCGAGAGGCGTTTGAAATACCGCATCATCAGTTTGACTTTTTATGTCCATTACCGTAAAATTGGCTACATTGGTTAC
>JAWOBD010000067.1:0-12784 GCA_046498175.1 Dehalococcoidales bacterium
TACCTCGACACAGTCGCCGAAACCCAGGCAGGCATAGGGACACTTTTTGTATCCGCTGAGGAGTTGGGCAGCACCCTTACAGGTTGGCGCTCCGGAGTAACTGCAGGCAATCTCCGAATTTCCGGTACAGCGGACAACGGCTTTCCTTGTCATCCCGCTGGCATCCAGTTTTACGCCGAGTATCTTGCCCAGCTCTTCAAGTCTCTCCTCGTCCTGAAGTACCATCGAGCAGGGCGTCGTGGAGAATACATCGGGGTCTTTGGATAAAGCCTGAGCATAGCCGAAACACCCGGCATATCCACAGGCACCGCAGTTCAATCCAGGCAGCACCGAGTTAATTTTTTCCGTTTTTTCCAGCCCCTTTACCTTCTGCGGTACTTTAAGGTAAACGAAGAAAATGATCAGCCCGCAGGCCAGGCCGATAGCCGTCAGAATGCCTATAACCACAGTTATACCATCTCCTGTCTAGATTATATCAGCCACTATATCATTCCTCCAAACCCCTGAAAGGCCAGGCCGAGGAGGGTGGCGATGATAAATGCGATGGGCAGACCTTTCATAGATTTGGGGGTATTCGCGAGCTCAAGTTTTTCTCTTATACCGGACATCATGGCCAGAACAAGCGTGAAGCCGAGACCGGCACCCAGCGCTGCCACAATGCTTTCGGGGAAAGAATAGCCCTCCGTGTTGTTGACTAGGGTGATGCCGAGCACGGCACAGTTGGTTGTAATAAGAGGCAGGTAGATTCCAAAGGCGAAATAGAGGTTGGCATTGGTCTTCTTGATGAAAAGCTCGATAATCTGAACCAGTGTTGCTATCACCAATATATAGATAACGATGTGCATATATTCGATATCGAAGGGAAGCAGGATGTGGTGATGGATAAGCCATGTAGCAATGGAGGCAATGGTCATCACAAACGTGACCGCTACCCCCATGCTTATGGCACTGCCTATCTTCTTGGAAACACCGAAGAAGGGACAGAGACCGAGAAATCTCATCAGGATAAAGTTGTTGATAAGGACCATTCCGATGAAGATGGTGGCGAACTCGCTCATTCCTTAAGTACCCCCGTTCTTCTGAATAGTGCCATTATCAGGCCGATTATAAGGAAAGCACCGGGTGGTAGAATAAACATCACGATGGGGTGGTCCTTGAGCACCGGCAAATCAAAGAAGTGTACCCCGAACACCTCCATGCTGCCGGTACCCAGCATCTGTCTCAGGAAGGATATCATAAGCAGGGCCAGCATGAATCCCACCGTAATACCCAGCGCATCTGCAATAGAGTTGACGATGGGGTTCTTGGAGGCGAAAGCCTCGGCTCTGCCCAGAATGATACAGTTCACCACGATGAGGGGGAGGAATATTCCCAGAGACTCGTAAAGGTCGGGAAACCTGGCGTGGAATATCAGGTTGACTACGGTGACCAGCGTGGCGATGATGACTATGAAAATGGGAATCCTGGTTATGCTGGGGACGAATCTCCTTATCAGGGAGATTATCACATTCGCTCCCAGGAGGACGATGAGTACGGCCAGGGTCATTCCCAGGGCGTTATCGATCGAGGTACTGATGGCCAGTGCTGGACACAGCCCGAGGGCGAGTACGAAAACCGGGTTGGATATGATCAGTCCTTTGGCAAACTCCTTGCCGAATTTACCCACCTTTTTCCTCCTTGCCGGTCTTGATTAGCTTGACCTTTTCCATGGCAGCAGCCTTGACGGCATCGATGACGGCGACAGAGCTCACCGTGGAGCCGGTAATGGCGTCCACTTCTCCACCCTCTTCGCTCAAGGCGACCTCATCAATGCTCAGATCATTGAATTCTTCAGTGAAAGAAGGCTCGGCAATCCGGGTTCCCAGGCCAGGGGTTTCCTCGTTCGAGATGATGGTTATACCCTTGAGGGTATCTTCGTCCTCGAGGCCGACCAGGATTACTATATCCCCCCCGTATCCCTTTCCGGTAGCTATAAAGGCATATCCGACAACATCTCCATCCGAGAAGATGGTATAGATATCATCTGCGAACCCGTATCGGCTCATCTCGGGAAACATCTCCGCAAGCATGCTCGCTGTCTCGGCTTCCTTCTGCGCTTCTATCTCGCCGCGGGTGAGGCGGTCGGTATAGGTGAGAGCGGTAACCGAGATGGCCACCACTGCGGTCAAGACAATCACCGGAAAAGCCTTTTTGAAGAATTCCCTGGCCTTCACTTGCTATGCCTTTGCCCTTTCCATCAGGCCGTATGGCCTTACCTTGATATAGCGATCGATAAGTGGTGTTATCGCGTTCATAAACAGGATGGAGTAGCATACCCCTTCCGGCATGCCGCCAAAACGCCTTATCAGCATGGTCAAAACACCGAGGGCGAGTGCGAAGACAACCTTGCCCCGGTTGGTGAGGGGTGAAGTGACATAATCGGTAGCCATGAAGAAGGCCCCGATCATAAGCCCTCCGCCCAGTATATTGAAGAGGGGATCCTCGCCCATGAGGAAAGATATCAGTGCCACCATCCCGATGTAAATAGCGGGGATACGCCAGTTTATCAGGCCGCGCCCGATCAGGAAAAGCCCTCCCACCAGTATAAATAGTGCCGATGTTTCTCCCAGCGAGCCGGCGGTGTTACCGAGGAACATCGCCTGATACAGGGATAGGTTACCCGCTGTCCAGGCGAAACCCTCGCCCAGCGGTGTGGCCGTGGTTACCGCATCCGCGGTAAAACCGGTCGGTGCTACCCAGCTGGTCATCTCTAGGGTAAAGCTAATGGACAGAAATGCCCGCGCTGCCAGGGCGGGATTGAAGATATTGTGACCCAGTCCGCCGAATGCCTCCTTGGCTATCGCGATCGCGAAAACGGCTCCCAGGGCCACCATCCAGAGAGGTATCAACGGGGGCAGGACCAGGGCAAGGAGAAGCCCGGTGACGACGGCACTGCCGTCCATGACGAAGATTTTGCCCCTCAGCTTTTTACACAGGTATTCGGTCAGTAAGGCCACACCCACGCTGACGCCTATTACGGACAGGGCATGATGGCCGAAGTAGTATATCGCCGCACCGGTAGGAAAAAGCAGGGCGATCACCACGAGGTACATTATCTTGCTGACCGAGACTTTCCTCCAGAGGTGAGGACCGGGTGTCACCAGCAGCTTTTTTACCTCGTTCATTTGGCACCAGCCCTCTTGGCAATTTCTTTCTTGGCGACCTTGATGTACTGCACAAGGGGAATGTTTGCCGGGCAGGTGTAGGTACACGCACCGCATTCAAAACAATCGTCAATGTAGTAGTCGTTTTTGCATTCGTCGTACCTGCCCAGCTTGGCGTTCCTGGCCAGCAAAGTAGGCATCAGCCGCATGGGGCATACCTCAATGCACATACCGCAGCTGATGCAGTCCTGCTCCTGGACCAGGTTATCTTCCTTGACCAGAATGCTGTTCGTTCCCTTGATAACCGGGAAATCGAGGTCGAACTGGGCCATTCCCATCATCGGTCCGCCCAGTATTACCGCATTTGCTCCGTCACCCATACCGCCGCAGTAGTCGATCAGGTTTCGGATGGGGGTGCCGAACCGGGTCAGGAGGTTCTTCGGGCTTTCGACCATACCGGTAACCGTCACCACCCTTTCGATTAAGGGTATGCCCTCGTATACGGCGTCATATATCGCCTTGGCGGTGCTCACGTTTTGAATCACCGCACCGACATCCATGGGCAGCCCCCCGATCGGTACCTCTCTGTTCAGTATCGTCTTGATGAGGGTCTTTTCCGCTCCCATGGGGTATTTCGACTTGAGCGGTGCCACTCTGCAGTCTTTCTCGAAACCCAGGCTTGAGATGAGACTTTCCATGTTGGCGATGGCGTCTTCCTTGTTGTCCTCGATGGCGATGTATGTTTCCCGTGGTGAGAGAACCTTTCGGATAATGTCCAGTCCCAGGAGGACCTCTTTCCCGTATTCCAGCATAACCCTGTGGTCCGAGGTAACGTAGGGCTCGCACTCGCACCCGTTCAATATAACCGTTTCGATCTTTTTGTCCGGCGGTGGCGAAAGCTTGACATGTGATGGAAATGTGGCTCCGCCCAGACCCACAATACCGGCTTCCCTGATCCTTTCCAGAAGCTCTTTTGCCGGCAGGGAACCCGGGTCGGAAGGCTTTTCCAGTTCTATCCAGTTATCTTCACCATCCGCATTGATTACCAGCGCTTCGACCAGCTGCCCGGTGGGGGGATTGATCACCCTGGTCGTACCGGCTATTTCTCCGGAAACGGTAGCATGAACCGGCGCACTGACGAACTTGTCGGACTCGGCTACCTTCTGGCCGGTCAGCACTTTATCTCCCCGCTTGACCAGAGCACTGGCGGGGGCGCCGATATTCTGTTGCAGGGGTAATACCGCCTTTTCCGGTTGTGGTGCCGGCTCGATGGGGCTTCTCTCGCTGTACTTGCACTCCGGAACCTTGACTCCGTAGGCAGCGCCCCTCTTTTTCAACCTGATATTCAAATCGGGTTCACCTCGATTATTCCTCCGCCAGGTACCCGGAAAGACCCGCTGAGAGGTGTACTTCCCTCTGGCTATCGACAATAAGGCATTCGGTATTTTCCAGCGAATCGATAAGCCCGATACCGTCTTCCGGCCCCATGACGAAAATACCGGTAGCCAGAGCGTCAGCACAAGTGAGGTCGGGAGCAATTACCGTGGTACTGATGCATTCCGAGGCCGAGTAACCGGTTCTGGGATTGATAATATGATGCGCCTTTTTTTCGGGGTCAAAATACCGCTCGTAATTGCCCGAAGTGGCTATCGCTTCACTGGCCAGGCTGAAGCAGGCCAGGCTCTCATTTTTGTTATCCGGATTCACCAGCGCTACCTGCCAGGGCTCTCCATGCGGTTTGGTACCCAGCGTTCTCATATCGCCTCCGGCATTTATCAGTGCATGCTCGATGCCTGTATCGGAGATGGTATCCAGTGCCTTGTCCACTGCATACCCCTTGGCGATACCGCCGAGTGTGATCTTCATCCCTTCAACAGTGAGTTCTATGCCCTCTTCATCGACGGCTACCTTTTCCCAACCGATCAAGCCCATAGTTTCTTCGATTTTGCTTTCCTGCACTGCCTCGCTCTCCTGCCATAGGCCGGACTGCCATAATTCCAGCAGAGGCTGGACGGTAATATCGAAATAGCCGTGCGTGGCTTGGCTATATTCTAGGGAAAGGTCGATAAGTTGCCGGAACTCTTCGGGTGGTGACTTGAGTACTGCCTCTCTATTGAGACGTGAGGATTCACTTGCTTCTTCGAATATGGATGCCTGGCTTTCCGTTTCCTCCATTCGTAAAAAGGCATCATCAATTGCTTCCTGAGCCTTTTCTTCATCCGTGGTATACACGGTAACGGTTATGAAGGTATCCATAAGGGTGCGTGTCTCCTCGTATTTATTGAGAAGCTCTTCATCGTTGTGGGTGATACCGGTACAGCCGCTGGCCACTATGGTAGTGGCACAAAGTGCCATAAAGCCGGAATAAACCCAGCCCCTTCTTTTCATAAATCGACGCTCTTATTTCTCTTCGCATCTATGACTGCCGGGCAGGGAATCCCCCCGGTTGTATCGAGCAGTAAAATTACCCCTCAAAATGCAGCCTTGCTATTTTAGCAGAAAGATAGGCGGAATTCTAGTAGTTTCCGTTTTTTTCTATCCCAGTATGCCCAGAAAGATTCCGGCGGCGGTGGCTGTACCGATAACACCGGCGGTATTGGGCCCCATAGCGTGCATGAGGAGGAAGTTTTTCGGGTTGGCCTCCTGTCCCATCCGCTGAACCACCCGGGCTGCCATCGGTACCGCGGAGACTCCGGCAGCGCCGATCATCGGGTTGATTTTATCCTTGAGAAAGAGGTTCATGAATTTGGCCAGCATTACTCCGAAGAAGGTGGAAACGGCGAAGGCGGCAATACCCAGCCCGAATACCAGCAGGCTCTCCGGCTGGAGGAAGGCCCCCGCGCTCATAAAGGCACCGACCGAGATGCCGAGCAGGATGGTGAGAATATTGATGAAGGAGTTTGCCGCTGTTTCTGCTAGCCGGTCCGTTACCCCGGATTCCTTGAGCATGTTGCCCAGCATGAACATGCCGATAAGCGGGGCTGACTTGGGCACAAGCAGTATGATAATAATGGCGCCTATTATGGGGAAGAGGATTCTTTCCAGACGTGATACCGGCCGCAACTGGGGTTTCATGTATATCGCCCGCTCTTCTTTGCTGGTGAGCGCCTTTATTATCGGGGGTTGGATGATGGGTACCATGGCCATATAGGTATAGGCAGCTACCGCGGTGGCTCCGATAAACTGGGGAGCAAGGCGGTTGGTCAGGTAAATGGTGGTCGGTCCGTCGGCTCCACCGATAATGCCGATGGAGGCTGCTTCACCAAGGCCGATATTAATTTCGGGAAAGGTACTGCCCAGAAGCAGTGCCATGAAGAAGGCGAAGTAAACACCGAACTGTGCCCCTGCTCCCAGTATCAGCGTCTTGGGGTTGGCAATCACCGGGCTGAAGTCGGTCATTGCCCCCAGGCCAAGGAATATCATGGCTGGGATCAGCTCCCAGACCAGTCCGTAGCGAAATATGCGCGAAATCAGCCCGGCCGGCTCACCGCCGATGGCATATGCCTCGACGACTTTGCCCTGTACGATGCACTCCATAAGGCCGCCGAGGGGGAGGTTTATCAGAAGTACGCCGAAGCCTATTGGTACCAGCAGCAGCGGCTCCATCTTTTTGACGATACCCAGGTACAAAAAGATGGCACCTATGGCCAGCATCACACCGTTACCCCAGTAGAAGCTGGCGAAACCGGTTTCAAAAAGACCGAACATAAAAACCTCAGTTCAAGCTTTTTGTACTATGATTCTATAACGGCGATCGTCTCCCCCGGCTTGACTACCTGGCCGGGGCTGACACTTATTTCCTCTACCGTACCATTGCCTGGAGCCAGTATCGGGTTTTCCATCTTCATCGATTCCAGGATGCAGATGGTATCACCCTCCTGAACTTGGTCCCCCGTTTTGACGTTAATACTGGTGATCTTACCCGTTATTGGCACCTCAATCGTTTCTTTGCCCACTGTTTATTCACCTTCCTGTATACTATCTTTGTTCCTGTTACGGCTGATTTTCCGCACTGCTACTGCTGTCACTGCCAGTGCCGCCGCCAGAATGCCCAGTACCATGAATACGGTACCGAAACCTATACCACCAATGTAGAAAGCATGACCCCAGTCTATTGACATCTCTTACTATTCCACCTGCGAACGATTCGGGTAAAATTAAAGGGTGGTCCCTTTCTGCCTCACAGGACTCCACCCTTGATACCTGATAAGCCGGACCTATGATAATATACCAGACGGGTTAGAATGGTCAATCTGAAATTGCGGTTCCGGCCAGCACTTGATGGCTGGAACAGGTGGGCTATGTCTTCCCTTCCTTGGGTGCGGCACTTACCGTGGCCGGGTGCACTACGATCTCGCCCTCTTCCAGGTCAACAACAGCGGTATCCCCCGACTGGAATTTACAACTCAGCACTCCCTCCGAGAGCTTATCTTCAACCATATCCTGGATAACTCTCCGCAGCGGGCGTGCGCCATATACCTCATCATAGCCCTTCTCACCCAGGAAATCCTTGGCGGCATCGGTTACCTCGAGCTTGATGGACTTCTCGGCCAGCCGCTCGGTTACCACGGCCAGCATCAGGTCGACTATGCTCCTTATGTGCTCTTTGTTCAGCGGATGGAAGACGACCACACCATCGATCCGGTTGAGGAATTCGGGACGGAAGGTCTTCTTGAGTTCACCGAGGAGTTTATCTTTCATCCGCTCATAATCCTGCTGTCTGTTTTTCTCTTCATCGCTGGTGACGGAAAAACCTATTGAGGACCCTTTCCGGATAAGCTCGGCGCCGATGTTGCTTGTCATCACGATAATGCTGTTGCGGAAATCAACCCGGCGTCCCTTGGCATCGGTGAGGTGACCGTTATCAAATATCTGCAGCAGGATATTGAAGACATCAGGGTGAGCTTTTTCGATTTCGTCGAGCAGGATACAGCAGTAAGACTTGCGTCTTACCGCCTCGGTCAGCTGCCCCCCTTCCTCGTAGCCGACATAGCCCAGTGGTGCCCCGACAAGGCGGGAAACCGCGAATTTCTCCATAAATTCGGACATATCCAGGCGTACCAGGGTTTCTTCACTGCCGAACATGAATTCAGCCAGTGCCCGCACCAGCTCTGTCTTGCCGACGCCGGTCGGGCCGAGGAAGATGAAGTTACCTATCGGACGGGAAGGGTCTTTGAGACCGGCCCTGGCCCTACGCACGGCCTTAGACACGGTATTGATTGCTTCATCCTGTCCGATGATGCGATTGTGCAACACGCTTTCCATTTCGAGCAGGCGTGTGGTTTCGTCTTCGGCAAGCTGTACCACCGGGATGTTTGTCCACATACTGACCACTTCGGCAATATCCTCGGTACCGACGACCGGCTTGTTCTTTTCCTGCTGGGTATGCCACTCGGTCTCCAGCTGCTTTATTTTCTCTTCGATTTGAAGCTCGCGCTGCCTTAGCTCGGTTGCGTAATCATATTGCTGTGTGGCCAGGGCAGCATCCTTGTCACGGTGTATGCTGTCTTCAAGACGGCGGGCGTCCTTCAGCGTCATCGGGATGGTCCTGTTTCTGATTCTTACCCTTGAGGCTGCTTCGTCGATAAGGTCGATGGCCTTGTCCGGCAAAAAGCGGTCCGGGATATATCGCGAGGCAAGTGTCACCGCTGAGTTCAGCGCCTCATCACTGATAGAAAGGTGGTGGTGCTCTTCGTAGCGTTCCTTGATGCCGCTGAGAATTTCCAGGGCTTCATCAACCGTGGGTTCTTCCACCAGTACCGGCTGGAAGCGGCGCTCCAGAGCGGCATCGCGCTCGATATATTTTCGGTAGTCATCCAGAGTGGTTGCTCCTATGCACTGCAGTTCGCCGCGGGCCAGTGCCGGTTTAAGGAGGTTGGCTGCGTCCACTGCTCCCTCGGCAGCTCCGGCTCCAACCATGGTATGGAACTCGTCGATAAAGAGAACACAGTTGCCTGCGTTCCTGATTTCGTCGATTATCTTTCTGAGGCGGTCCTCGAACTCGCCCCGGTATTTGGTGCCGGCTACCACCGCTCCTATGTCCAGCGCTATTAGCCGCTTATCTTCCAGTGTCTCTGGAACATCCCCGGCCACGATCCGGTGGGCCAGGCCTTCAACAACGGCTGTTTTCCCCACCCCTGGTTCGCCAATCAGGGCGGGGTTATTCTTGGTGCGTCGGCTCAGTATCTGGGTTACCCGTTCGATTTCCTTGGCGCGACCGATAACCGGGTCGAGCTTGCCAGACCGGGCTGCTTCGGTCAGGTTGATGCCCAACTGGTCCAGAGCCGGGGTACGGCTTGCGTTACGTGCGGTCTTAGATTTCGTGGTCGATTGACTGAGGACACGCTCTACCTCGGCCCGGGTCCGGTCTATGGTAATCCCCAGGTTGTCCAGTACGCCGGAGGCTATTCCCTCTCCCTCGCGCAGCAGACCCAGCAGAAGATGCTCCGTCCCGATGTAGTTATGGCTTAAGTAGCGCGCTTCGTCGATGGCCAGCTCAATTACCCGTCTGGCTCTGGGGGTGAGGCCGGTCTCCGTGGTACTGGGCTTATCACCACGTCCGGTGACGAACTCCACTGCAGCACGGACCTTGCTCAGCCCCACTCCAAGGTTGGTCAGTACTTTGGCGGCTATACCGTCCTCTTCCCGCACCAGACCAAGCAGGATATGCTCGGTGCCGATATAGGTGTGGTTTAGGCTCTGAGCTTCTTCCTGAGCAAGTGTAAGAACTCTACGGGCACGCTCGGAAAATTTTTCAAATCTGTTCGCCATCGCTCTACAACCCAGCTCCTTCCCCAAGCAGGGAAACTGGTCCATTGCCTGAATTATAAAACACGGATGGTATTGAGGTCAAAAATTGGTGCCAGTTCTCCCTTACGACATATAGAACAAGCCTTCTGGCAGTGGCATATTTTCCACAAAGGGTCTCCCCCTCAGTATCGTCTGCGCTGAGGCCTTTCACTTCCGTGTTCGGGATGGGAACGGGTGGGACAACCTCGCTCTAACCACCAGAAGGCTATCTAATTGGATATGTTATCGGTATATTTGGCTGTGAACCTTCAATGCTATATATTTTGTGTTAAATGTATTATAACACAAATTTGCTTATTGGCAAACCCCCGGCCATATTTTCTTTGGGGTCTTTCTTCATTCCAGCGGCCGTTTCGATGCCATCCCTGCCCGTCGCGGATAAAGTCCGGGGGTAGGGGAATCTTTATCGATAATGATTAGCTTCCTCTGGTCGGGGAGTATATCAATTTCAACCGGTTTTACCTCTCTCAATCTACCCCCGGTAAGGCGGATGGCTCTTTCCGCGCGGGCCAGTTCCCGGGTAAGGACACCCTTTTTCAGGGCGATGAACCTTCCGCCGACCCTGCAAAAAGGAAGGGCCAGTTCGCTCAGGCTAACCAGCTGGGCTACGGCCCGGGAGACCACGATGTCAAACCATTCCCGGTAGCGGCTAATGTGGGCGGCCTCTTCCGCACGGCTGTGGATTACCTCAACACCGTCGAGCTGCAGTCGGCCAACAATATGCTCGAGAAAGGTTACCTTTTTCCGGGTGGCTTCAAGCAGGGAGAGACGGATTTCGGGGCAAACGATTTTGAGGGCAATACCAGGCATTCCGCAACCTGTACCGATATCGATAATGCTCGTCTTGCTGCTGATTTTATCCCTTGGCCAAGCAAGTAAAATGGTGAGGGAATCGAGGAAGTGTCTGGTCTGTACGTCCTGGTATCCGGTTATGTTGGTGAGGTTGATGCGCCGGTTCCATGCTACCAGTTCCTCCCAGTATAGTTGAAAGCGCTCGATATGGTCGGCGGCGAGATTAACTCCCAGGCTACGGGCCCCTTTTTCAAGTATCTCCATTTATCCCCCCTTTGTCGGAAATAATTATACAATACAGGTCCGATTCTCACACCGGTTTCTGTTGCGGTAGCAAAATCGGGGCTATTTGAATTATCGAGCGTTCTGTGTTACTTTTAGGTTGTTGAAGGCAAGCAGGGTAGACCGCTAGGGGTGCCGCAAGGCTGAGAGGCTTTACCGGGTGAAGCTGACTCTTAGAACCTGAGCTTGATAATGCAAGCGTAGGAAAGTGGTGGAAAAGACTTGGGGTCTATCGAGAAGATATCGTCACCCCTGGTCTTCTTTTTTTGGAGGTGTCAATGACACAGCTGGAGCTGGCAAGAAAAGGCACAGTATCGCCCCAGATGGAGGCGGTAGCTGGGATTGAAGGGCTGTCGGCGGAGTTTGTCAGGCAGGGTATTGCCTGTGGCAAGATAGTTATTCCGGCCAATGTCAAGCATGAGAATCTGGTCCCCTGTGGCATTGGTGCGGGCTTGAAGACCAAGGTCAACGCCAACATTGGCACTTCATCCGATTTCTTCGATACCGGAGCCGAGCTGGAGAAGCTGAAAGCGGCTGTTGACAGCGGTGCTGATACCGTGATGGACCTTTCCACAGGGGGTGATATTGCCGCGGTGAGGAGGGCTATCATTGCCTCAAGCCAGGTTCCGGTGGGTACCGTTCCGGTATACCAGGCTGCTATCCGTGCATCGGGTAAGGGTGAGGCGATAGTTGGCATGAGTGTTGAGGACCTGTTCGCCATGATCAGGGAGCATATGCTTGACGGTGTTGATTTCGTCACGGTACACAGCGGCGTTACCCGTGCTGCCGTCGCCCGCCTTGCAGATCAGGGGAGAGTTACCGATGTCGTTTCCCGCGGGGGGGCCATTCTCATCGGCTGGATGCTCCATAATGAAAAGGAGAACCCTCTTTATGAACACTACGACCGCCTGCTCGATATGGCGAAGGAGTTTGATGTGACGCTGAGCCTGGGCGATGGATTGAGGCCGGGAAGCCTGGCTGATGCTACCGACCGGGCCCAGATTGAAGAGCTGCTGGTTATCGGGGAGCTTGTGGAGAGGGCCAGGCGGGCGGGTGTGCAGGCAATGGTCGAAGGCCCTGGGCATCTTCCCCTGGACCAGATTGAAGCCAATGTCCGCCTGGAAAAATCGGTCTGCCGGGGAGCCCCTTTCTATGTGCTGGGACCGCTGGTAACCGATGTCGCTGCCGGCTATGACCATATTACCGGGGCGATCGGCGGTGCCATCGCTGCGGCTGCCGGGACTGATTTTCTGTGTTATGTTACGCCTGCCGAGCACCTTTCCATACCGGAAGCCGAGGATGTCAGGCAGGGCGTAATTGCCACCCGCATTGCCGCTCATGCCGGGGATATTGTCAAAGGGGTAAAGGGGGCCGCCGATTGGGACCGGAAGATGTCCGTGGCACGCAAGAAGCTGGACTGGGAGGAGCAGGCACGGCTTTCCCTTTACCCGGAGCGTTCCCGGCTGGTTCACCGCAAGCATGCCTCGGCCGGGGCGGCCTGCAGTATGTGCGGGGAGCTTTGCGCTATGGCGCTGGTGGAAAGGTATCTGGGAGGAGGAGCGCAGCATAAGAAGGCCAAAAATAGCTCCGGTAACACGAAAAAATGAGAATTCTCAAGTTCGAGGGAGGAGGATCGGATGCAGCTTGATGATGTCGCCATATCGAGGATAATAAGCAGTAACTTTCTGGACGAGTTCCAGCGGGCAATGGATATTGATGTCGCTATTGCCGGCGCCGGTCCGGCCGGTATGACAGCT
>JAWOBD010000058.1:0-14033 GCA_046498175.1 Dehalococcoidales bacterium
CCGTGATAGAGGCAATAGATTCAGCTCGAAGAGCAGCCAAGGCAATCGATCGGTACCTCGGTGGCAGCGGCGATATCGCCGAATCACTGGTCCCGCCCGAAGAAGCCAACTCCCTACCGGGAGACAACGTCCCCGAAGCCAAAAAGGCGGTAACATCTTTCCTTTCTCCCAAAGCCAGCATTAAGGGGTTCGATGAGGTCGAGCAGCCCTGGAACAGGGACGACGCTGTTGCCGAGGCACAACGCTGTATGCGCTGCTACGTCATCTCCGCACCCAATGAAAAGACACTGGAAGAAGCTGAATGTCAGTTCTGTGGAGCCTGTGTGGACTCCTGTCCTACCGGAGCACTGGTAGAGAGGTCCATATCACAAAAGGTGGTACCAGATCGGACGGTGACCACCATCTGCCCCTACTGTGGAGTCGGCTGCCAGCTAAATCTCGAGATTCAAGGCGACAGAATTACCCGGGTGGTACCAGACCCGGAGGGGCCTTCGAATCATGGACAGGCCTGTGTCAAGGGCAAATTCGGCCTTGACTTCACCCATCACCCAAATCGTCTTACCGAACCCCTGGTGAAAAGGCATGGTCATTTTGTCCCGGTTGAATGGGATGAGGCGCTGGATATCGTCGCCCACAAGCTGAGCAGCTATAAGAGTGACGAAATGGCAGTTTTTTCCTCAGCCAAGTGCACCAATGAGGAGAATTACCTCGTCCAGAAACTGG
Organism: Dehalococcoidales bacterium; assembly: GCA_046498175.1. Classification (GTDB taxonomy): domain Bacteria; phylum Chloroflexota; class Dehalococcoidia; order Dehalococcoidales; family UBA5760; genus UBA5760. The sequence goes on from JAWOBD010000058.1 coordinate 724, forward strand.
CCCGGGCCGTACTGGGCACCAATAATGTTGACCACTGCGCGCGTCTATGCCATGCCCCCACTGTTGCCGGCCTGGTACAGAGCTTCGGCAGCGGTGCTATGACCAATTCAATAGGCGAGATAGGTGACGCCGCCTCAATCCTGGCCATCGGTACCAATACCACTTCAGCCCACCCGGTAATCGCTCTCGAAGTCATAAAGGCCATACGTAAGGGAGGAAGGCTGATTGTAGCCAACCCACGGGAAATCGACCTCTGCCGTTATGCCGAAATATGGCTGCAGCACCAGCCCGGTACCGATGTCGCTCTTCTTATGGGGATGATGAGAGTAATAGTCGATGAAAAACTGGAGGACGGCGGCTTCATCGCAGAAAGGTGCGAGGGTTTCGAGGATTTCAGGCGTTCGCTGGATAATTTCAGCCCCGATACCGTGGCAGACATTACCGGCGTACCCGCGGAAAAAATAGCGGCTGCAGCTAGAATATTCGCCCAGGACAGGCCTTCAACCATCCTTTATGCGATGGGTATCACCCAGCATTCTCACGGTACAGATAATGTAATCGCCACGGCCAATCTGGCCATGCTCACGGGAAATGTGGGCAAGCCCTCTACCGGGGTAAACCCGCTCCGCGGGCAGAACAATGTTCAGGGCGCCTGTGACTTGGGCGCACTGCCCAATGTCTATCCTGGCTATCAGTCGGTAACGATACCTGCCATACGAGAAAAATTCGAGAATGCCTGGGGTGTTCCCCTTTCCCCGGAGCCGGGCCTCAAAATCACCGAGATGATTCCTGCAGCCGACCAGAAAAAGATAAAGGCAGCATACATTATGGGCGAGAACCCCGCTTTAAGTGAGCCCGACATAGACCATGCCAGAGAAGCCCTGTCCAAGCTGGAATTTCTAGTGGTACAGGACATATTTTTCACCGAGACAGCAGAGCTTGCCGACGTAATTCTGCCGGCGGCGAGCTTTGCCGAAAAGGACGGCACTTTTACCAATTCAGAAAGAAGGGTGCAGCGACTGAGAAAGGCTATAACCAAACCCACCGGCAAAGCCAAGCCGGATTGGCTGATTACCTGCCAGATTGCACAAAAGATGGGAGCCCGGGGATTTGACTTCATTCACCCCGGCCAGATTATGGAGGAAATAGCATCGCTTACACCGATTTACGGAGGCATCAGCTACGAGCGTCTAGGAACGACCGGTTTGCAATGGCCCTGTCCAACCGAAGACCACCCGGGAACTCCCTACCTCCACAGCCAGGTATTCAGCCGCGGCAAGGGTCAGTTCCTGCCCCTTGAATACAAACCGCCCATGGAGCTCCCCGACCAGAAATATCCACTGATTCTTACCACCGGAAGAAGCCTCTATCACTGGCACACGGGGACCGTCAGTCGCAGGGTATCGGGGCTCAACGATTTAATGGGTGAAGAACTGGTGGAGATAAACCCCAATGACGCCCTCAGGCTGGGTATCGAAGAAGGTGATATGGTCAAGGTTACCTCGAGAAGAGGCAAGGTATCGGCCAGAGCCAGGGTAACCAGGGTATCGCCGCCGGGTGTTGTTTTTATGACCTTCCATTTTGCCGAGAGCCCGGGCAACCGGCTCACCAACCCGGTTTTGGACCCGGTAGCAAAGATACCGGAATATAAGGTATGTGCGGTGAGAGTGGAGAGGAACGGGAAACACTAAACTATCGTAAATGCCGTAAATGCTACTGGTTACTCGAGTATCTGACCAGCTTCCATACCACGGTCTCACAGAGAACCACAATATCTTCAGTGGTCAGATAGCGGGTAATGCTGGCATCGAAGAGTATATTCGCTGATGGGGTGAACTCTTCATCACCCCCCCATACTATCAGAGTCGGTTTCACAAAAGGGAAGGCTCTGATGTTCACCGCTACATCCCCGTATTCCACCTTTTTCCCACCCATGTTGGCAGCCGCATCTAACAGACGTGACGGCGACGGGCCGAAATAGTCCTGAACCGGCTCTATAGCTCTTTTGGAAAAGGTAGGATAATAGATATTGCCTTCCGGTATTTCTTTGAATGCTATCATCTTTCCTTCGGTCGGAGCCCCCCTGGCCCCGGTCAAGTAGTGGAGTATAAGCACCTGTTCTCTGATTGGCACCGGTTCTTCGCTGCCCAAAAGGGCTATCTCGGCACACGGAAGTTTTATCTGGTGCGGCCGGTTGAGGTAGTCAAGCAGTATCAGGTTATCCCCTTCCATATATCGAGCGCCACTGTTAACGCAGAGACGGGGAATATCGCTTCTGCTCAGTTTATCCGCCGCAATCTTATAGGCGGCTTCATAACCGTACTCATAGTTTCTTTGTGATGGTATATCTAAGTTACTGCTTTCCATTCCCAAAAAGAGTGGAAGGTACCCACCTCGTATGGCAACCTTCCACTCATACACGGTCCTTAAATAGTATGCGGATACAAATTGTTTACATTCCGGATGCTTCCAGAATTGCTGGAATGTACTTATCCCAGCCCAGTGTCATCAGGTGAGCCCCCTGACACATATCCTTCATATCTTTCATCAGTTCTCCGGTTATCTCTATCGATGTTTTGGGTTTATCATCAGTATTTTTCATGCGGTCAATAATATCCTGAGGGACAAAAACACCGGAGACATTCTTGTTCATAAACTTGGCCATACCAGCATTCTTAAGTGGTATCAAGCCTACCAGAACCGGGACCTTGATTCCCTCCTTATCCAGTCTCTTCATAAACCTTTCAAACATGCTGGCATCAAAGACAGCCTGGGTTTGAAAGAATTTAGCCCCCGCCTCAATCTTCTTGATCATCTTGATAATCTGCATCTCATAGGACGGCTCGGTATCAGAACAGGGAGTAACCACAGCTCCGGCATACAGGTTTGGTACGCCCTTAAGCTCGTTGCCCACCATATCGTGGCCGCCGTTCAGGGTCTTTATCATCTCAAGGAGTTGAACCGAATCCACATCATAGACCAGTTTTGCCTGCGGGTGGTCACCCAACGCCGGCAGGTCACCAGTAATCGCCAGAACATTCTCCAGACCAAGAACAGATGCACTCAGCAAATCCGATTCCAGTGCTATCCTGTTCCTGTCACGGGTAACAACCTGGTATATGGTTTCCAAACCCGCATCCAGCGCCAGATGGCAGGTAGCAAGCGCGCCGAGCCTCATCACGGCACTCTGCTGGTCAGTAACATTGGCAGCAGCCACGCTGGTATCCTTAAGAATCTCTGCTACTTCCCATATCTCACTGGTATCAGTCCCCTTCAATGGACCTATTTCGGCAGTAACCGTGAATTTACCTGCCTCCAGCTGCGACCTCAATACACTCAATTTTCATTCCTCCTTATATATGTTTTTTGAATTTCTACGCGAATTTAGGTCATTCAATTAAAATGGCCACTACTATAATAACACAGACACACCCGGAGAAGATACCCCAGGGTTAGATTCCCGCCATCATCCTTATTTACCACCGGTTATTGAGGCTATTGATTTAGAACAGGCTATTCCAAACCAAACCGGTGGTTAAAGATTCAGCCAGGAATGGGAATACAGCGATTCCCCTTTTAGAACCCTGACCGTTTTTACATATTTGGCATCTTCTTTATCTAAGGAACCGGGGGCAGGATTTTCACCGTCCATAACGCGGTGTACCAGATCGACCAGCTCCGGCCGCTTGCCCCTGGCAATATTGACCAGTTCTGAGTCAAAGGCATCCACTATTGCCGAATCCAGTCCGTATTTCATCAACATCATCAAATAGGTCCTGTTGAGATAGGGTCTGAGCTCATTGGGTGTACCATTGGATATATTGGATAAACCCACCGTGGACTTACATCCCGGGGCAATATCCTGAAGCATGCTCATAAACTCCAGACAGGGCTGTACCTGGTTGGTATCGACATTACTTACCGGCGTTACAATAGGATCAAACCAGATTCTCTCGTTGGGTATGCCCATTTCGTTCGCCTGATAAACAAGCTCCGCCGCAATCATCCCTCGCTCAGCAGAATCACGGGGCATTCCATCTCTCCCCCATAAAAGGCCTATCATATCACAGCCATATTTCTTTACCAGTGGTAACCCTTCCGCCATACGATCGAGGGATACCGAATTTATCAGGGCCCTGCCTTCGCCGTGATTTTTCAACCCGGCCTCCAGCGCCGCCAGATTTGTCGTATCCAGAGAAAGTGGTTTATCGGTGACTTCACGGACAGTTCGCACCACCCACTCCATGAGTTCATCACCTGCCTTGCGGGCAGGGCCGATATTGAGGTCCAGGTAATCCATACCCGCCTCGATTTCCGCCCGGGCCATATCCAGCACCGGCCCAGCATCTCTTGACTTGAATGCCGGGCCAAAAGTCTTCGATATGACATTGATATTTTCGCCGATAAGAATCACTGTTTCCCTCCTTATCACTGCCAGCCCTTGAGATAGGCCGGAATATGAGCCCCTTCACGTGGACCGATCTGTATTTCCCACCCGGGTAGTTCCTCTTCCAGACCACCGCTCTCAATGGCGATATAGCCGGGTATAATCAACTTCTTGTGTTTTACCCGGTCACCAATACCGCATTTCTTGACAAACGCCCCGATAACATCGGCACTGAACTTTCCTGCCGCCCAAGCCGTGAGAACGGAGAGGCCTTCGGTATCCATCACCAAAAGATAGCTAGGCACCCGGCTGTTCTCTATCTCACCGGAAACAATAAAATAGGTCAGGGAGAAATTGCAGGTAAGAACAACAGGGGAATTCTCATCAGGTCCACCAACCTCATAGATACCCTCCGTAGTCGCCAGAGGGCGTTGCGGGTCGGTAAAGATATTCATCCTCTCTACCAGCAAAGGGAAAAGGCTCTCTTCGTGAAAATCTGACAAGACGATAATGCCAGCGTATTTGGCAACAAAGATAGAGGCAATCAAACCCTCCTTCATTGGATCCTGAGTTATCTGACCAGGGAAAATAATCGTGGGGAATCCCAAAGGTCGGAATTTCTTATTCAGAGCTATACTGCGCATACCTACCTGGTCTTCCAGGGTCTTGCGGACCGTACTCGCTCCAGAATCGATAACTACATCCTTAATACCCTTCTCGGTGACTTTGGAAGTAAGCTGGCTGAGTTCTTCAAGGCCATCTGCCTTTATCGCTACCGGGCAAGAGTATTCTTTAACCAGATCTGCGACATCCTCCAAGTTATCTCTGGTAGCAGCATATACCAAAGGCCTCTGGTCAGCACATACCTCTAAACCGGCTCTTAGAACGGCAGGCTCGAAACTTGCCAAGATAAGGGCCGACTGGCTTGACTCCTTCACCTTTTGCACCAGCGCCGCAAAAACGGCGGAATCTCCGGAATCACACTTAAGTGCTATCAACTCCGGGCGAAGAGTAAGGCCCACTCTCTCGTAGCTAAGTCGAGATTTCTCAATCCGCTGGTCTACCTCAGCTTCGTCCATGTTATCACTGATGAGAATGGCGATGCCGGTTGGATTCTCAAACCTTTTTTCGTGACGGAACATTACCGTCTCACCACCGACCTTGACAGCTTTCTCTCCGGCACCAATGGTAACCGTAGCAATTGGCGGCGCCGAGGCTTCAGACAACTTTTCCTTGGCCTCATCCGAAACATAGGGGCACGCCGACAGATCTGCCTTACCAGCAGCCAGGCTCATAGCAAAGGCAAGGCAGGTGGGCACACCACACTCTCCGCAGTTTGTCTTCGGGAGTAGTTTAAATATTTCTATTCCAGTCAATGGCATTAGACAGACTCCTTTCTCAACCTAGTATTGGCTCCATTGATAGTGCAGGGTGCTCCTTTTCCTGCAGGAAGGGCAAAATCTCCTCTTCCGTGCAGCCAACTGTCTCGTCAGCGATCTTATCAATCATATCAGGGGCACCAAGCTCTTCAACCCTCTTCTGGAGACGCTCACCCAACTCTTCCTTCAGCATCTTGGGCATCCAGACAATCCTCAAAATGCCACCATCGGCACTGATGAATTTTCTCTGGCATATATTGTATTTCCCGTGTCCGATAAAACCGGGGGTACTTATACCACCGCCCACCGTGCCAGCGAGAGTAGTAAACTTCATGCCACACGGAGTCATCTCAGTAAATTCGCGGTTCACCGTCATCACGCCGTTGCACATTGGCAGTACAGCAGCAACACACTCACAGCAACCGCAGGTAGTCCAAGGATCATTCACAATGCTGTACATACAGTAGTGATCCAAGTTTCCCCGGGAAGCCTTGTAGATATAATCGTTGACACCTTTCCACATCCCCAGCTTGGAATCAACTGTCTCACCCTTCTCTATCGGCTGGTTGGGACCAGTGGGGTTGATTTCATAGGCAGCTTTGCAGTCCATCCAGTTATATGACCCGCATAATCCAGTCTTCTCCGGAGTAACAACACAGACATGGTTGGGAGCAAACGACTGACATAAGAGACAGGAATAATATATATCCGTGGTCTCATCCGTCATTCCCTCGATACGTGCATCCCTGCCAGCATATATCTCCCTCGCCTGCTCCAGCACCTGCTTTACCTTATCCTCCTCCGTGTACAACTTGACCTGCAGCTTATCGAATATACGTCCAAAATCCTGATGCAACTTGGCATGGATCAGAGACCCAATATGTTTGAGCTTGAAACCCTTTTCCTTGGAGGTATGGCTTACTCTCATCCAGGCGATATCCCGCTGCCCGTTATGCCAAACTCCCTGGGCATAGTTAATAAGGTGATGGATCTGTCGCTCCAGAATCGGCTCGTAGTCCTCCTGGAGTTCCCTACCGGCAACTTCAACCACGATTGCCAGTGGTAATGTGCCCCCGGACTCGACGTCATCAATCTCCGGACCAATTACCTCGATCTTGCCATCCTCTACCTCATCCATTCGCTTCGATGTCACCAGCTCAACCATCAGAGTACGGTTTCCACCCGTCTCCAAGTAGAATTCTCCTTTTCTTATCCTCTCTCCCTCGAAAGCGGGCCCAAACGACACCGGGATGGGCACTTTGGCAACACTGGTCTTCAGTCCCCTCACCTCCACAGCCTTGGCTACTATATCGTCATGAGGAATATTGGAAACAACATGCTCGTAGGTACAGATACCGCTGGGTAGGATCTCCGGTATAGGGGTATCGGCAATAGTAGGAAATCCCCAGTTAACCGCCCCCACCGCATTGGCATACCATTCATCGCTAACAAATCCCATCGGCATAACGAAGGAAAACACACGGTCCTTGTTATAGATGAGCACCCTCCTGAAGTCACCGGGCTCAATGCCACCGAAGGACAAAGCAACCCTGGTAGCAAAGCCCATAGCAAAAACGGCCGATGTAATATCCGGACCGAAAGATACCAGCCGGGTCGGCCAGCCTATCTGTACACCCGCATCAATCAATTGCTCGGCAAAGCTCTTTCCGTTGTACTTATCGGCCATAAATATATAGAGATTCTTTTCCTGAAGCTCCTGGGCCACCTTCTTGGCTATCTCCGGATCGGGTGCTGAACCCACGATAGCGGCAAAACCGGGAGCGGTCCCGTCGACAAACTCGACACCTCTTTTCCTCAGAATAATGTCATCGGCAGCTCCCAGCCAGATTGTACTGTCGCTGATTTCTTCCTGCTTGGTATAGAAATCGGGCTGTTCCAAATACCGGACAGCCTCAATAATCTCCTCGGCAAAGAAGGTTGCCATCCCGGCATCAAGCGCGGGAGCCAAGTAGGGTAAAGGGTGCTTTTCCCTTACCGGTGGCGGCAACAGAGAGCGGCACCTTTCCAGAACCGATTCCGCATCGCCCAGCTTTTCTACCTTTATCCCTGTTATCCCGTAGATAACCGGCAGATAATAGGCGGTATTGGGAAAGCCCACCGGTTCATTGGCACCCCACTTATCCATTGCTGCCTGCCACTTCTCCTCAGCCCGACCTACGATCTTGTGAGCTCCACGGATAGCAGCCGACGCAATTATTTTTGACATACCTTACCTCTCACAACCTAAGAATTAGTTTTATCAGGTGGCGTCCAGCTCGCGCCTCATTGCCATATCGTAAAGGACCCTCTCACGGGCTTTATCTATACCCAGTTCCTTGCGTTTCTTATCGATATGCTCAATCATCATTTTAGCCATCTTAATCGGGTCTGCCTCAAAGGCCCACATACCACCGTACAGATCTTCGAAATCCCGGAACAGGAAATCGGTTACCTCCTTGCTACCCAGAGTCGGCCAGTTCACTCCGAACACGGTGAATATACCCGAGCCCACAAAGTACTGTCCAATGGAGATCGCCTTTTCGCTCATCCACTCCGGACCCGCTCCAGCAACAGGTAGGTCACTAACATCATCACCCAGCCCACCATCCTTGACCATCATTGTGGCCGCAACCAAAATACGGGCATTATCAACACAGGAGCCGAGGTGCAAAACCGGGGGAATACCGATGGCCTTACATACCGAGGCCAGACCCTCACCTGCATACTGGTCCGCAGCCTCCGGCAACATCAGGCCAGCTTTGGCACAGGCCATGGCACTACATCCAGTCTGTAAAACGAGAACATCATTCTTGATAAGCTCCTTAACCACTGTAAGGTGAACATCATCATGAGTTACCCTGGCATTATTACAACCGACAACCCCCGCCACACCACGAATCCGGCCGTTTATGATGTTATCATTCAGAGGACGGTAAGATGCCCGGTAAATGCCCCCCATCAAATAGTTGATTGTCTCGTGGCTGAAGCCACCGATCAGCTCCGTTTCTTGCCTGGGGACACATACACTGGGGCTGCGATTGGGGAAATTATCGATGGCCATCCGGACAATCTTCCGGGCAATCCCCGGAGCATCATGCTCATCGAACTCAACATGGGTAGCACCTTCAATATGAGCCCTGGCATCGGTGGTTATTACCCTGGTATGATAGCATTGGGCTACATCGGCCAGTCCCTGCATGATGCACTGAACATCTACTATAATGGCATCCAAGGCACCGGTAACGATAGCCAGCTCCTGCTGCAAGAAATTGCCGGCCAGAGGTATGCCGTGACGCATCAGTATTTCATTGGCAGTACAGCACATACCGGCAAGATTAACCCCTGCGGCACCCTTGGACCTGGCGTACTCGATTATTTCCGGTTCCTGGGTTACCACAGCAAGCATTTCGGCAAGTTGCGGTTCATGCCCATGAATTATAAGGTTTACCTCATCCTCTCTGAGTACACCCAGATTTATCCGCCCAAGAACAGGTGCCGGGGTGCCGAACAGGACATCCTGTAGCTCGGTGGCAATCATACTCCCCCCCCAACCATCGGACAATGCTGTCCGTACCGCCTGCCGGAGCAGGCTATGGTATTCCTGATCAACCCCCATATGGGTACGGTGCATTATCTCCACCACTTCCCTGTCGATACCTCGCGGGGAAACCCCCTGCTTGCGCCAGAGTTCCTGCCTTTTCAGAGGAGCCCGTTTGAGGAACTGGACTTCTCCCTCCTGTCTGCCAAACTCCTTGAGGGCAATCTCACCGATATCTATAGCTATCTCCTCATTGCTGCGCTCCCCTATTTCCACACCCAGGTCGAGCGCCAGCTGCAGGAGTTTCTGCTCATCCTTTATATGGTATCCCGGTGCTTCACCCCTTGCTACGGCAAGAAATGTCTCCGTGACCTTGCGCGCATGGTCACCATGCGCCGCAGCACCACCTGCCACCATACGGGCAAAATTACGGGCGGCGATTGTCTCTGCAGTGGCCCCACAAACACCCCTCCGCTTCCTTTTCTCTTCAGCAGTCTCTTCCTTACCCTTGGCGAGCGGAACGCGGCAAGGACCCATACTACAGTTCTGGCAGCAACTACCTACAGCACCGATGGGACAGGGTTTCATTGTTTCTGCCCTATCAAAGACAATATTGCAGCCATCGGTCGCTGCTTTTTCGATCATCTCATTGGTAGCAGGATCGATACTCTTTTTTCCCTTTTCTTCCATTTCCACACCTCAAAATTAAGCTTGTGCCAGATCGGATATGGTATCCTTTACCAGCGCTATTGCATCCGGATGACGCATAATTATGACGTCACCACCAGCCATAAGCAATACCATCGCCGACATCGCCTCCATCATTATGCCCCTTTTCCTGGCATCTCCAAGAGTAGGCTCTTCCTCGACAGTAAGGTGTACTTCCTTGGTTTTCCATACCTCTTTGGCCAGATTGCAGATGATCGGGTACTGTAGCTTTTCATCCTGCTGAGCAAGCCCGGCCATTCGCATTCTCTCCATTACCGAATAGGTATACTCGATTCCATAGCCGATGCCACTCACCGTGGGATCCATAATAATCTTTTCATCGGGCACGCCAAGATTCTCGAGCAGAATGTTAAGCTGTTTGGCAAGGTTGATATCGATGGGAGTCGATGCCGCTACGGTGTGCTGATAGGCAATAGACTGGGCACCAATCTTTTTGTGGTCGCCTTCTTCCACCGGACCGATAACAAGGTTTTTCCCATGGCATACCTCGGCTACCTTGCTCAGCACTGCCGTATCCTTCTCATGATTGGCCGTACCCCATACGATAATGGGCACTTCGATAGCATCAGCCACCTTTTTGGCCACCTCCGCAGCTTCATCGGCACCACGATCCAGACCGTTGGGATCAGTGCTTTCGAGTTGCAGCGCTATCATCTCAGCCCCATAATCATTGACACATTTTTGCGCCCACGCCACCGGGTCGCCGGTCACACCCTGAAATGGTTCCAGAGCCGCTTCAGCCCATTCCTCGGGCTCTGCGTCATAGACCTCCATAGCTATCCGGGGCAACCTGGGCATCTCACCTTCAAACAGGTAAAAAGGGTAGCAACTCTCGCCACCAACCCTTATTCCCTTTTCCGCACCACCAAGTGTTATCTCCCTGATGCTACCACTGTACTGCGTTTTTGGAATCTCAAGGGCCATTTACAACCTCCCTCTTAAGCTGGGTTTTTCCTCTTTTCACTGCCATACCAATCTTTACCGTAAAGATAACGCTCCCCGGTTCTGAGATACTTCAACTTCTCCAGCCGATTGCTCAATTTCTGCCGCCAGCGGCCAAGGTCCTCGTTATCGGGCTTACCCGGCTCATAGGTTCCCCCAAGCACCTCAACCTTTTCTCTTCCCGGCGCGCTCTTTTCCTCTATTTCGTATTCCATTACCGTTAATGCCCCCTAGGTTATTGAAGTCCGCCGGCCAGCTTGGCAGCCCTGACCGTGCTATGCATAAGCATGGTAACTGTCATCGGTCCGATACCACCGGGAACCGGTGTAATTGCCTCGGCTTTCTCCTTGATGGCATCAAAGTCCAGATCACCGACCAGTTTCTCCTTATCATCCGAAGGGTCTTTTATGTAGTTGGCACCAAAATCTATAGCGATAACACCCTCCTTAACCATATCCGCGGTAATGAACCTGGCTTTATCTACTGCAACCACAACTATATCAGCTCCGCGCGTGTAATTGGCCAGGTCCGGAGCATTGGGGTGGCATAAAGTTACATTGGCCCCAACAGCTTCCTGTGCCCACAAAGATGCGAGCGGCTTGCCAACCAGGTTATCCACATTCACTATAACCACGCTCTTCCCTTTCAGATTGGCATAGCCATACCGCACCAGTATCTCATGAATGCCGATGGGTGTTGCGGGAAGGAAGGCACTCTGTCCCAGCCAGGCCCTGCCAACATTGCTGGGGTGGAATCCGTCCACATCCTTGTCCGGTGCCACCGCATTGAGCACCCTGTTTTCGTCGATGTGCCCTGGCATGGGCAACTGGATAAAAATGCCGTGGACATTTTTATCCTGATTGAGCCGGTCAACTTCCTTGAGGACATCCGCTTCGGATACATTTTCGGCCAGCTTAAGCATCGCCGCGCGGATACCCAGCTGATTGGCCGCCTTTTCCTTGAGCCTGACATAGCTGGCCGAACCGGGGTCTTCACCGACAAGAATTCCGGTAATGCCGGGAACTATTCCCTTACCGGCGAGACTTTCCGTCTCTCGTTTCAGCTCTTCTTTTATCTCGGCTGAAGTTTTTCTCCCGTCCAGTATTGTCACCATACCTATTTGCTCAACCTCTCTGCAGCTTCAACAGTGTGAGCCAGCAGTATCGTTGTCGTTACGGAGCCGACTCCACCCGGTACCGGTGTTATCATTCCGGCAACCTGGCTTACCTCATCATAATCGGCATCCCCGCTCATTTTGCCGTCCTCACCCCTGCTAACACCGACATCGATAACAATAGTACCAGGGCTTACCATATCCCTGGTTACCATCTTGGCCCTGCCTACCGCACTGACCAGAATCTCAGCTCTCCTATACTCGGCAACAGGTTCTACAGTTTTGTAATCGCATAGTATCACAGTAGCCCAGCGATTTAAAAGCATTATGCCAACAGTCCTGCCGATATTGCCAGCACCGCCGACAATAACCACCCTTTTACCATCAATTTCCACTTTGTACCGGTCCAGTAGTTCGATAACGGCCGATGGAGTACAGGGAGCAAATCCATCGGTTTCTCGAGAAACCAGTTTGGCCATACTTATCGGATTTAGGCAGTCAACATCTTTCTCGGTAGCAAGCAGCTTGAGGATAGCACTTTCGTTGATATGCTTGGGCAAAGGGCGCTGAATAATAATGCCATGAAATTTGGCGTTATCGTTAAGTTCCTCGACTGTTTGTGCCAGTTTCTCCTGACTTACATCCTCAGGCAGGCTTACCGTCTCGGTATAAACACCAACCTTCTCGCATCCCTTGGCGATACCCTTCAGGTAGGACTGTGCTCCCGGATCCTCGCCGACCATAACTGCCGCCAGGCCAGGTTCCACACCTTTACCCTTCAGTGTTTCCACACGCGGTATCAATTCACCCCTTATCTGCTCTGCAACCTCTTTACCGTTAATAATCTGTGCTGTCATCATTTCCTCCATTTTTGTTTTTTATTTTGGTAATCCCAACAGCCGGGAAATATACCTCTGGCAGTTCCCGACAAAAATATCTTCTATTCATTTGGTAAGCCTTGCCATCAGGTCGTCAACTGCCCTAACCGCAACCGAGCTATCCGGTAACTCTATCAAGGGACGTAGCTCAACATCGTACTGATACAGGTCATTGTCCTGCGGTATCATAGCCGCCGGCTCTATATCCAGTCGTTCCAGCTCTCCTTCAACCGCAGAAGGCAGTTTATCCGGGGAAGGGTTGATTACCACCGACTGCCTTTTTATCCTCAGCCTTAGCTGAGCTACGATATCTCTTATCCGGGCAATAGTCCTGACCCCCTTC
>JAWOBD010000060.1:0-35484 GCA_046498175.1 Dehalococcoidales bacterium
TGATGCCCCCATCAGGTATTCGATAACCAGCCCTTCCTCGATATCCTCTACCATTTCCTGAAAGCCTGCTTTGCCGGGAGATATCATAAAAGATGACGGAGCTGGAGTAAGTATGCCGGCACTGTTTCTGCTGCCGTTGCCCGTGCTCTTTTTGCCAGCAAGCCCTGCTGTTTGCAGGTCGTAGATAAAACCGGCAACTTTGCCTTCTTCCACGAGAACGGTATGACGGCTGGGTGTGCCTTCATCATCAGCGGGGCGGCTTTCCGGGCGGTAATCAAGCGTGGGGTCATCGCTCAAGAAAAATTTCCTATCGAAGATCTCCTGACCGGTCTTATCTACCAGTGGTGAAGCCCCTTCAATAATCATTTTACCGTTAAAAGCGGCCATAAGCGGTGGCAATATGGCACTTGCTACCCCACTGGGAGTGAAGATTACCGGCATTCTTTTACTGGATAACCTGGCCTGCTTGCGGGCAAGTTCCAGCTGTCTCAATACTGTATTGGTAACCCCGCTGACATTATTAATAGGGTGGCATGAGCTTTCGTTCTCACCGACGAAAAGCATATCTGTATCACGGGTTAGTTGACCCTCAAGGCCGAGGGCAAACGTACTCTGGCGGTAGCTTATCTCGCCACCTCGTGAATTGCAGATATGCACCGATGAGATACCCCTGTTTACCTCAGCCTGGCAAACTACATCCGGGTTGTAATCCCTTATTGCATTTATTGCCTTCTCGCCAAGCTTGACCATTTCATCTAGAGGCACTGATTCCACATCGCTATCATAGACTTTTATTTCCGGGTATCGCCCTGGTGATGATGGGAATTCAAAACGGGCTTTGATACCGAACTGGGATGTCTCTAACGCGGTGTTGACCAGGTAATCCGTATCCGCTACGCCGGTCGTTGCGGCGTAGCCCATTTTCCCTTCCTTGATGATGCGCAGGGCCGTATAGTTACTCTGCTTGCTCTGGATATGCCTCAGGCGGTTGGATTCAAATTGAACCGGAGTTTCATCCAGCGTAGCTGTATATACCTCAGCTTCTTCGGCTATCTGGCTCGCCCTGGTCAGAATATTTCCCATTCACCTGCCTCCTATCAGGCAGTTGCGTATCCGGATGTGCGGGCTTCCATTGGAGACGGGAAGAGGAACCTGACCCCCTTTACCACAGCCGCCGCCCTGGTTCATTTCCAGGTCATTACCAATGCCATCGATATTCCCCAGCGTTTGGAAAACGTTACCCGTAAGCGTAACCGGCCTTATCTGTTCGGCTATTTTGCCGTTACGTATCCGGTATGCCTCACCGGAAGAGAAGGTAAACATTTCCATACTGGTGGTACCACCGTACCAGTTTTTGGCATATATGCCATCCTCGATATCGCTGACCAGGTCATCGAAAGTAGCTTCCCCGGGTTCGATATAGGTGTTGGTCATCCTCACTATAGGTGGATAGCGATAGCTGACCGCTCTAGCATTACCGGTGGGCTTTTCCTGCATTATGGCGGCTGTTTCCCGGGAATGTAGACGCCCGACCAGTTTGCCTTCGCGGATGAGGTCGGTTTTGGTACTTGTTACCCCTTCATCGTCGTATTGATAGCTACCACGAAGACCGGGTATGGTTGCCGTGTCAACGATATTTAGTTCCGGGTTGCCAAATTTCCTGCCCAGCTTCATGATTTGGCGAAGGTGCTCATTTTCGTAGATGAAATCTGACTCTGAGAGGTGACCGAACGCCTCATGGGTGAATACACCGGCCAGCACTGGGTCCAGTACCACGGTGTATTCACCACCCGTTACCTGGCTGGCGGACAGTAAATTGACCGTGTTCCTTGCCATCTTTTCGATATCTTGATGAATGCCGGTAACCGTATCGAAATCTCCGCGGCTACCCAGGCTCATTCCTATTTGCTGTACATCGTTGCCATCAGCTGTTAATGCTGCCACGCGCAGGGTGACGTCCGCTCTTTCCTGCTCGATATGGCTGCCTTCTGAACTGAGGAAGGCACTCTTTTTGTGACTGTCACCATAGGAAATGACCGAGGTTTGTATTTTGGGGACAGACCAGATGATACCATTGTACTCATCAAGCAATGTTTTTTTCTTCGTAAGCGGTATCTTGGTCGGGTCTATACTTGAGATTTGACCCGCTTTATCGACGACGGGTTCGACTGGGGCCAGGTTGCTCTTTTTGTTGCCGGCGAGTCTGGCCTGCTTTATGGCCAGTTTGACTCGGTCCTGTATTTCATCTAGGTTATTGAAGCTTACGAAACCCCAGCCGCCTTTGACCAGAGCCCTTACGTTCCCCCCTATCGAATTTGTCCTGCCGATGGATTCCAGTTCCCTGCCACGGTAACTGATGTAGGAACCCTGTTTTTCCTCAAGGCGTGCTTCAATATAATCTGCCTCTTGGTTCTTTATTGCTTCTGCCAGACCCTGGGCAGCCTTTTCAAAGTCAATCAAAGTTATATACACCGCCGCGTTATTTATGGGCTAAGGCTAGTTTAATTGTATACCAAACTTGTTGTCAATTTGGCCGAGGCGTTATCTCCATTTGTTATGGTAACATTGATTAGAGGGTCGGCGAAAATATTGCCGGGGTAAGATGGATGAAGGATGATTTGTCGGCTGATTCGATTACCAATAATCTGGCCACAGTTTTTATTGGCCGGAGAGTAGTTTACCACTCAAGCGTGGATTCTACCAATAACGTGGCTAAACAGGAGGCGCTGGGAGGTAGCAGCGAAGGCATGGCCGTTATTGCCGGGAGGCAACTGTCAGGTAGGGGGCGCCTCGGTCGTAGTTGGCTGTCGCCGGAAGGAAGTATTTCCCTCTCCATTATTCTCTATCCGCCTCTGTACTATCTTCATACCCTGATAATGCTTAGTTCACTGGCGTTGGTGAACAGTATTGGTACGGTTACCGGGCTCAGGGCGGAGATAAAGTGGCCCAACGATATTATGGTCAGGGGTGGGAAGGTATCCGGTATCCTTATCGAAAGCAGTGTTTCTGCCGGGGTGGTGGACTATGCAGTTATCGGTATCGGCGTAAATGTTAACCTGCAGTTGAGAAACTTTCCGGAAATAGCCGCTTTTGCTACCAGCCTTTCTGATGAGCTCGGTCGGGAAATCCCGGTGTTGTTCCTCATTAGAAGCATACTTGCCGAAATGGAGAACCAGTATCTTAACGTATTGGGTGGGGGTGATATATATCCCGAGTGGCGTAGCAGGCTTCTAAATATGGGGAAACGGGTATCCGTACAATCGGGTGATTTCCTGATTGAGGGAATAGCTGAATCGGTGGCCAGAGACGGTAGCCTGCTCATTCGCAGGAATGATGGCATACTGGAGAGAGTTATTGCCGGTGATGTCAAACTGTTTCAATAGGAACTTACAGTTCCCCTCATCCTACATGGAGAAAAAGGGGAACTGTAATAATTGAAAACTATCTGCCCTCTTATACGCTATTTGGTATCTTTTTCTCCCGTGCCCAGGGTTTTCGAAATGCCCTGGAAGGCCTTGAAGAGCTCTATGGGCAGGGGGAAGATGATGGTGCTGTTCTTTTCTGCCGCTATGCCATTCAACGTTTCCAGATAGCGGAGTTGCAGGGTGGTTGGCTCCCTGGCGATAATACTTCCTGCTTGGGCCAGCTTTTCTGATGCCTGCAATTCACCGTCGGCGTGTATAATTTTGGCACGCCTTTCTCTTTCGGCCTCAGCCTGGGCTGCCATGGAGCGCTTCATTGTTTCGGCAAGCTCAACCTCTTTGATTTCAACAGTGGTTACCTTGATCCCCCAGGGGTCGGTCTGTTCATCTATCGTCTTTTGCAGGATCTGGTTCAGTTTGTCGCGCTGGGACAGCAGTTCGTCCAGTTCGGATTGGCCGAGTACACTACGCAGTGTAGTCTGGGAAATCTGGGAAGTTGCCCTGATGAAATCCAGCACCTTGATTACCGAGGATTCTGGGTCAATGACTCGGAAGTAGATTACGGCGTTTACCTTAACCGTAACATTGTCCTTGGTAATTACTTCCTGATACGGGACATCCATTGTAATGACGCGCAGGTCTACCTTTACCATTCGGTCAACAAAAGGAATAATTACAAAAATACCTGGACCCTTGGTGCCGGTAAGTCTCCCCAGGCGAAATATAACGCCCCGCTCGTATTCCCGGAGAATCTTGATTGCCGCTGGAAGAAATATGGCACAGAGAATAGCGGCTACTACGATTATAGCGATTTGGGTACCACTCATTAATTGACCTCCTAAATTAATATTTCCTTACTTCTTGCTTACGTGGAGAATCAGTCCCTCAGACTTGGTAATTATCACCTCCTCCCCAGGTTTTGCCTGGCCTTGGTCAAGAATAGCTGTCCATAGCTCACCCTTGTAGTAGATAATACCTTTTGGTTTGAGCATTTCCCTGACCGTGGCAGATTTACCTACCAGGTCCTCTTTACCGGTTGCAGCCTGCCGACGGTGGCTGCGGACCACCCGGTAAACAATAAATCCCGTAATGCTGCCGATAATGGCTGCTATGGTTGGTATTAACCATGGGTCCGGTTGAAACAATGTTGGCCTCCCGCTGAATAAGACTAGGAGGCCAATAACCAGTGAAGCTATGCCTCCCGCTGTAAATGCACCGAAGCTGGCGGTAAATATTTCGGCGACGAACAGGCCGCCGGCCAGGACGAGCAGGGCTATCCCTGCGTAATTAATCGGCAGAAAACCGAGCGAATAGGCGGCCATAAAGGCACAAATACCGCCAAATACACCGGGGAATATCAGACCCGGATTGTATATTTCTACCGTTATACCCAGTATGGCCAGGCTGAGCAGAACAACTGCAATGTTGGGGTCACTGATGGCGAGCATGAAGCTTTCTATATTGCTCATCGGGTTATAGTTGATTCTGGCATCATCAGTTTGCAGGGTAACCGTGCTGTCGTCAAGCATTACTATCTGCCTTCCGTTGAGCTGAGTTAATAGGTTATCCATATCGTTGGCAACGAGGTCGATTACGTCCAGTTCAAGTGCCTCGGTCTCGGAGGCGGAAATACTCTCCCGGACAGCTTTCTCCGCCCATTCCATATTGCGTCCATGCCCTTCGGCAATGCTTCTGATATAGGCGGCGGAATCGTTGATTACCTTGTCGGCCATCTCTTCGGACATCTGAGCTTCACCGTCACTGCCGATAGCTACTGGATGGGCGGCACCGATGGCGGTATTTGGCGCCATTGCCGCCACGTGACCGGCCATAGTGATAAACACCCCGGCGGAGGCTGCTCTTGCCCCCGATGGTGAAACGTACACCACTACCGGAATCTCGGAGCTGACAATCTCCTGGACAATATCTCGCATTGCTGTATCCAGGCCGCCCGGTGTGTCCAGCTCGATAATACAGGCCTCGGCTCCGCTTTGCTCGGCCTCTTCAATGCCACGGCTAATGTAGTTGGCAGTAACCGGTGTTATCGTGCCATCTATATGGAGTACATCAATACGGTTGTCGGCTGACTGAGCCGCCCCTTCCGTGCTGGTTGTAGCAGCAACAGCGAGAACCGTCAAAACGCCTGCTAACAGGCCTATTCGGACATATTTTGGCAATAACAAACCACCCGAGATTATTCTTCCAAGTTAGTAAATTATATCTTTATTGTATAGCAATGTAAACATATGGATAAAAATGTCTTCAGGTTTGAACCGGTGGATATATTTGGTATAGAATCTACATATTGTCTTGGTAAGGGGAGCTATGAGGGTACAGAGGTGCAAGGGTAGCCGTGATTTAACTCCGGAGCGGATGCTTTATTTTCGTTTTGTTGAGAAAGCCTTCCGGAAGTGTTGTTTGAAATGGGGCTACGAGGAAGTAAAGACACCGGTTCTTGAGTATCTGCATCTTTTTACCTCGGTGGGTACATTAACGCCTGACATGCTGGGCAGGGTCTATTCCTTCCTGGACTGGGATGGGTGGAGCGGACAGAGGCTGGTGTTGAGACCCGATGGCACTATCCCTGTGGCCAGAATGTATATCGATAGCATGGGAGACAGGAAGCCAGCCAGGCTCTTTTATACCAGCAATATCTTCAGGTTCGAGGAAACGGGGCAGGAATCAAGGGAGAGGTGGCAGGGTGGTGTGGAGCTGGTAGGTGCTGGCTCCAATCTTGCCGATGTAGAGTTGATCGCTATGTCGCTGGATGCCCTGGGGGGGATGGGGATTAATAATGTGGAACTCAAACTATCCCATGCTGGCCTTTTGAAAGGTATGCTTTCTGCTCTGGGATTGAGCGAAAAGGAACGGGTGGAGGTATTCGACCGGTTTCTGGATGGGGATAAAGAAGCCCTGAGCAGAATAGATTCAGGCGGTTCCGAAATAAACCGTACCATCTTATCGGTACTTGGTCTGGAGGGCAAGGCGCCCGGATTTCTAAGAAATTTGAGGGCGCTGTTCAGCGATGCGGCACCTTCATTGCTACCCCTTGTAGATGATTTCATGGCTACTGTTGAACTTCTCGATGCCCTGGGCAGAGAGTACACAATTGATCTCACCTCGGGAAGGGGTTTTGAATACTATACTGGCATGGTTTTCCAGCTATATAAAGGTAATGTCAAGGTGGGTGGTGGCGGGAGATATGATGATCTTATTCCCATGATGGGTGGTGGCGATACTCCGGCTTCGGGCTTTGCCCTCTACTTTGACTGCCTGATGGAAATGGTAGAAAATCCCGGTTGGAATGAAGCCATGCAAAAACGGATTCTGGTTAAAACCGGGCTGGATTCAATATCGGCTGGGTTCGATATCAGTGATCGCCTGCGTAGCGGAGGATATACTGCGGAATTGATGCTTGAAAATCAGGATTTGACCCATATCAGGTGGTTGCTTGAAGTTCGGAGCAGTTCCCCATTATATATTTTACGGGACAGGGTTGAGAAAAGGGATTACGAGATTGAGAGTGCTGGTGAGGTCATAGAGTTACTGGGTGAGGTCAATGCCGATAAAGATAGCCCTTCCTAAAGGTCGTCTTCTTGACGAAACGGCTCAGCTACTTCAGTCTGCTGGCTGGGGTTTGAATGGCTACCATAAAGATACCCGGCTCTATCGTTTTGATTCTGATAAGTTCCCCTGCCTTTTTGCCAAGGTGTTTAATGAGAAGGACATACCGGTACAGGTTGCCATTGGCAATTATGATCTCGGTATATGTGGACTGGACTGGGTTGAGGAGCTTCTCACCAGGTATCCCAGTAGTGCTCTGGTCAGGGTGATTAACCTGGGTTATGGAAGCGGGACTTTGTACCTTGTAGCCGGTAGCTCGAGCGGGTTGTCTTCTGTAGATGAGGCAGTATCGAAGATGCACACCCTGCGTATTGCCAGCGAGTATCCCAATCTGGCCGAAGCTCTGGCGCTTGACCTGCGTATAAGGCGATTCAACGTTTATCCGCTGTGGGGTGCTGCTGTGGCCTATCCTCCGGAGACCGCTGATCTGGCCCTGGTACCGGGGGAGAGAGAGGGCGATTTTTATGGTCAGTGTCTTGAGCCAATGTACAGGGTCTTATCCTACAGTGCTTTTGTTGTCGCCAATAAATATAGCCTGGAGAAAAAGGATATGAGCGATTTGCTGGTATCCCTTTCTGACAGGGGTTGTTCCGGGTCCGTTGATGGATATAAGACCGTTTTGTATGATAAAGGGGCTTTGACACCATCAAACGGGGTTCACCCGGACGAGCGTGCCAAAGAAACGATAAGGCTTGCTCTGCCGGATGGGCATCAGCAAAAACCCACTCTTGATATTTTGCATAGAGCCGGTATCCGGATTGATGACTACCCCTCTCCAACCGGCAATCGAAGGCCGTATATATATATCGATGGAGTTGAGGTCAAGGTTATCCGGCCACAGGATATGCCGCTTCAGGTGGCCAACGGCAATTTCGACCTTGCTATTACCGGAAGGGATTGGGTACGGGAGCACCTGTATCAGTTTCCTTCAAGTCCGGTACAGGAAATCGTGGGTCTTGGTTATGGCTGGGTCAGGATAGTGGCGGTTGTCGTTAATGATATGCCAGTATCGGATATCGATGGCTTGCGCAAGCTTGCCCTAGAAGAGTCCAGGGATTTAAGAATAGCTTCGGAATATACCAATATTGCCGATAAATATGCCCGGGATAACCACCTGGGCAATTACCGGATTATTCCCACCTGGGGTGCTACCGAGGCATTTCTGCCTGAGGATGCCGACTTATTGATCGAAAATACCCAGACAGGTCGTACGCTGGCCAAAAACAATCTCAAGATAATTGATACCTTCTTCGAGTCAACGGCCTGTCTGATAGGGAATTCGAGGGCTACCGCAGGTAAGGGAAAAAGGGAAAATATGGAAGCGATTATCGAAGCTATGAAGCTGGCTGTGGAGGATATCTGAATTGGAAAGGATCAGCGGAATTGACCGGGCAAGAGAGTTATTATCGCGCCGTGTTCCGGATGATTATAGCCGGGTTTCGCCGGTGCTTGCCAGCAAGCTTAAGGATATGTTCGGAACCGGTGATCCAGAGCATGCGGTAAGGCATATAATGGAAGAGGTTCGTAGAGATGGGGATGAGGCTCTCTACAGATTAACCTCGAAGATTGATGGTATTGATCTTCAATGCCTGGAAGTGGACAGGAAACAGATAGCTGCTGCCTATAAAAGTATTGATGGAAATCTGCTATCTGCGCTCAAGCTGGCTGCCCGGCGTATAAGCGCCTTTCACGAGGTTCAACTAGGCGGCGTGGGTAAAGGATTTGAGCATCAGGGTCTGGGGCAGGTAGTCAGAACGCTGCAGCGGGTTGGTCTCTATGCACCCGGCGGTACCGCGGCATACCCGTCAACCGTGCTGATGACTGCTATACCGGCCCGTGTGGCTGGCGTTAAGGAAACCATACTGGCCACGGCACCGAAAAAGGGCGGTGGTGTTCCGCCTGCTACGCTGGTCGCTGCCGATCTCGCCGGTGTGGACCGTATATTCAGCATTGGGGGTGCCCAGGCGATTGCAGCTATGGCCTTTGGTACAGAATCTATCCCCAAGGTAGATAAAATCTGCGGCCCAGGCAACATTTTTGTCGTTCTGGCCAAAAAGATGGTCTTTGGTGTGGTCGACATCGACGGATTGCAGGGTCCCAGTGAAGTAATAATAATCGCTGATATTGGTGCTGACCCAGTTTACTGCGCTGCTGACCTCCTTGCTCAGGCGGAGCATGATACACGGGCATCCGCAATACTGATAACCACATCTGAGGAGATGGCTGATAATATTGAGCGCGAAGTTGAAAAGCAGCTTGCTTCACTGTCACGAAAGGATATCGCCGCCGAATCTCTAGCAAATTGCGGAAAGGTGGTGATAGTCGGTGATATTGGTGAGGCGATTGAAATGGCCAACCTTTATGCCCCGGAGCACCTTATCCTGGCGGGCGATAAAGCATCCGAATATGTGAAGAAGGTTGATAACGCCGGCTGTATTTTTTTGGGCAACAGATCCACGGTGGTGCTTGGTGACTATGTTGCCGGACCAAGCCATGTATTGCCCACGGGAGGAACGGCGCGGTTCAGCTCACCACTAAATGTGACCGACTTTATCAAATTTATTAATCTGGTCAATCTTGATGACGAAGAGGTAAAAAGAATCGGTCCGGCTGCATCCGTTATCGCTCGGGCC
Organism: Dehalococcoidales bacterium; assembly: GCA_046498175.1. Classification (GTDB taxonomy): domain Bacteria; phylum Chloroflexota; class Dehalococcoidia; order Dehalococcoidales; family UBA5760; genus UBA5760. Next base: position 9,680 of record JAWOBD010000060.1, read on the forward strand.
GAGGGGCTTGAGGCTCATGCCCGGGCTATGGAAAAGCGGCTGGGAAATCAGTCCGGTTCCTTTTGATCCTGTATCCTTGTCCTGCTAGGCCGAATAGCCAGCGGTATTTCTTACCCGGGTCTGAACTCTTAACCGATGGGTTGCTTGCGTCCATACTAAGTGATATAATTTAGCGTTGGGTATACTAGAATATCCATAATTGTATTCGTGTTTTTTATGGTTGAAATTGTAAATTCTTTGTGCTTATCGATGGATTACTACATGCAGTAATCCATTTTTTCTAAACAGGTAAGGTAATAGCTAGCGGCAAATAAATATTCACAGGAGGGTGGCTTATGTTGAAAGGTGGGTACTGGGGCAAGATTTTGTGGGTGGATCTCTCTCTCGGAAAGATAACTGAGGGTACGTTTGACGATTCATTTGCCAGGAAGTATCTGGGTGGTGTTGGTATGGCTACCAGGATAATCTCCGAGACGGTTACCGGTAATACCAATCCTTTAGGTCCCGGTAATGTGCTGGTCTTCGCTACTGGGCCATATCAGGCAGCGAATATCGCCAGTGCAGGAAGGTGTTCCGTTGCTGCCAAGTCACCACTTACCGGCTTCTGGGGAGAAGGTAATGCCGGAGGTCATATTGGACCCGAACTGAAACGGGCTGGATTTGATGCCGTGGTTATTACCGGAAGGGCAAGTAATCCAGTCTATCTGTGGATCAACGATGGAGAGGCAGAGATTAGAGATGCTGGTGAATTCTGGGGGATGGATGCAGTTGAAACGACTGCGGCTTTGAAGGAGGCGGTTGGCAATCCCAAGGCGGCGGTTACATCTATTGGGCCAGCTGGTGAGAACCTGGTCCGATTTGCCTGCATAGCCAACGATAATCATGGTTATTTCGGGCGGGGTGGTATGGGTGCTGTTATGGGTTCCAAGAACCTGAAGGCTTTGGTCACCAGGGGAACCCTTAAGCCCCCGGTCAGTGATGCCGATAAACTCAGGGAGATATATAAAGAAATTCTGGCCAGGGCCAAGGATGCGCCATTCACTTTGGATAACTCTCAACACGGTCAGGCCTCGGCGACCGTGCCCAGGGAGGAAAACGGGCTTTTGCCGATGAAGAATTTTAGTCTTGATAGATGGCCTGAAGGTGCTGCCAAGATAGGTACTCCGTACTATACGGAGGAGCTACAGATCAAGAGGTGGCCCTGTCCCGCGTGTATAATGGGGTGTCACAGAAGGATTACAAACCCGAAATATCAGCCTGCGGAGACGGGTGGCCCGGAGTATGAGACGTTGGGGATGCTCGGTGCGAACCTTCTGGTGGATGATTTGGCTGCAATAGTAAGGGCTAATGAGCTTTGTGGTAGATATACGTTAGATACCATTGATCTAGGTGGTGTGTTGGGCTGGGCTTTTGAGTGCTACGAAAACGGCTTAATAACCAAGGAAGATACTGACGGCATAGCACTCGAATGGGGGAGTGGAGATGCTCTAGTAAAGATGACAGAGAAGATAGCCAAAAGAGAAGGTATCGGTAATCTCATGGCGGAAGGGCTGAGGGCCTGTGTTGATCGTATTCCGGGGTCAAGACTCTATGCTATCGAATCACTAGGTCAGACTATAGGGGCACACGATCCCAGGGCATTCTTCGGCCAGACCATAACCACCATTGCCTCGACAAGAGGAGGCTGTCACCTGCATGGGTTTGCTGAGCTGTTTGACCTGGGTGTTATGCTTCCTGAGATAGGCATTACCGAAGGAACTGACAGGTTTGATGTGAACAAGAAGGGTTATGCCGGAGCGATCTATCAGGATATTCAGCAATTCTGGAACAGCATTACCTGGTGTTTTTTCTATTTTGTCTCCGGAGTTACGTTGAGTGACGAAGTTAACATGCTGAATGCAATAACGGGATGGGATGTAACCCCGGCAGAAGCCCAGAAGATAGGTGAACGCATCGTGTGTATGCAGCAGATGTTCAATCTGGAAATGGGAATGGTACCGGAACAGGAGAACGTAATGCCGGAGCGCCTTACGAAGCCACATAAAGAGGGTGGCGCTGCTGGTCAGGTACCGCCGTGGCAGGATATCCTGAATGAATACTGGGAAACCAAGGGATGGAACAAGGGGATTCCTAGCAGGGAAAAAATTGAGGAGTTGGGTATCAGTGATCTGGAATCGAAAAAAACTCTTCGGACCGTAGCCGTTGATTACAGGGATTGATATATTAACCGGGTAGCGGTAATGTAATCAGGGTTTAACATCTATATAAAGTCCTAGAAATTACAGGAGAGCCACAGCATAATGGCTCTCCTGTTTATATTATGCCTTTCGTTGCTTGTTTCCTGAAAGCCGATATGATAATCTGGATTTTCGTGTTAGAATATAGCGCGTTTACCTTTTACATGGGGGTTAAAGAAATGCCGGAGCAAGGTGGAATAGAAGGACTGATAAGAACCTGCCTGTTCGATTTCGGAGGATACAGTGTGCGTAAATCAGCGGAGGAACTGAAAGAGGAATTTGGCTTTGCTCCGGATAAGGTGCTAAAGCTGGATGCCAACGAGAATCCCTACGGCTGTTCGCCGCGGGTAAACCGGGCTCTTGCTTCCTGTGGTGAGATAAATATCTATGCCGATGCCAGGCAGCGGGAACTCAGTGATTTACTTGCCGGCTATACCGGGGTCAGCTCGGAAAAAATTGTATCGGGCAATGGTAGCTGTGAATTGATCGATCTTCTTTTCCGACTTTTCGTTGAACCCGGTGACGAAGTAATAGTAACCGTACCCACCTTCATTATGTACGCTTTCAGCGCTCATATCTGCAATGCCACTCTGAATGAGGTGCCCAGAAAAAGGGACTTTTCCTTAAATGTTGATGCTATAAAGGGGGCAATAAATAAAAGGACCAAGATGATATTCGTCGACAACCCCAACAACCCAACCGGCAACCTTGCCAGCAGGGAGGAAATACTCGAGTTGCTCGACACCGGTCTGCCGGTGATTGTGGATGAAGCCTATTATGAATTCGGTGGGAATACCATGGCACCGATGATGAAGGATTACGATAATTTGATGGTGCTGCGCACCTTCAGTAAATGGGCAGGGCTTGCTGGGCTCAGGATTGGTTATGGTATGTTTCCGTCTCTGGTTGCAGATTGCCTTATGAGGATCAAACTTCCCTATAACGTGAACGTAGCGGCAATAATCGCCGTTCGTGAATCACTGAAAGATATGGACTACTTGATGGGGAATGTAAGTGCGATAATTCAAGAGCGGGAGCGGATGTTGGGTAAGCTCCGGGAGACCGAATTTCTGGATCCTCTTCCTTCCCGGGCCAATTTTATCCTGTGCCGGGTTGAGGACGGTATGGCCTCCAAGATCTATCAGAATTTGCAGAGGGAGGGTGTTCAGGTGCGCTATTTCAGTACACCGCTATTGAAAGACTATATCCGTATCAGTGTGGGTAAACCGGAGCATACTGATATACTTGTTGGAGCACTCCAAAAGATAGGGGAGGGGACAAATGGTTAAACGAAATTCTGTTGTTAAGAGGGAGACCGGGGAAACCAGTATCAACCTGTCACTTAACATTGACGGTAGCGGGGTGAGGGACATTAATAGTGGCATACGGATGCTCGATCACCTGCTATCCCAGCTATCTCAGCATGGTCTATTTGACATAAAGCTTGCAGCCACAGGTGCTGACCAGCATCACGTGGTTGAGGATGTGGCCATAACACTGGGTAAGGCCTTTGCCAAAGCACTCGGTGATAAGCGTGGTATCTACAGGATGGCTGATGCGGCCGTGCCGATGGATGATGCCCTGTCATGGGTTGTGGTGGATTTCAGCGGTCGTGGATATGCGGTGCTGGAGCTACCTTTCAACGATAACGATATGTTCGGTTTTCCCACCGACTTGGTCCGTCATTTCCTGGAGACATTTGCCGCCGAGGCCAGAATCAACCTCCATGCCCGAATTCTATATGGCAGGAACGATCACCATAAGGTGGAATCACTGTTTAAGGCTCTCGGCAGGGCGATTGATAGTGCTACCCAGATAGATGAACGCATCAGGGATGAGTTGCCCAGTACCAAGGAATTTATCGAGGAATAGAGGCAAATTCTCCTGCTTTTTTCTTTGGCTTCTCGTCGCACAACAGATAGCTATCGTATCGATGTTTTACGGCAGTTCTTCGCCGGTCAGTTTCTGGTAGGCGTGGCGATATCTCCTGCTGGTAGCTTCGACAACATCGGCAGGTAAATCCGGGGCCGGTGGCTCTCTGTTCCAGCCTGAAGCGGCCAACCAGTCTCTCACCGGCTGTTTGTCGTAGCTCGGCTGGGACTGGCCTACTTTGTAGAGGCTGGTGTCCCAGAAGCGGCTCGAGTCCGGGGTTAGCAGCTCATCGACAAGAATGAGACGGTTGCTATCCATGCCGAATTCTATCTTGGTATCGGCGATGATGATGTCGTCGGCGTTTCTCCTTGCGTAGCGATAAATTTCGAGGCTTATTCCCTTCAGTGTGCCGGCCATTTTCCTGCCTGTCATTTGTTCCATTTCCCCGGCACTCAGGGGCTGGTCATGCCCGGATTCTGCTTTGGTTGTCGGGGTGAAAATTGGTTCTGGCAGTTCCTCGCTTTCCCGCAGTCCTTCCGGTAGCGGCTCGCCGTTGACGGTACCACTATCCCGGTAATCTGCCCAGGCTGAACCGGAGATATAGCCACGTACCACGCATTCGACGGGTATTACCTTTGATCTTTTGACAATCATTGACCTTCCTTCCAGATAAGCGGGGTAGTCAAAACGTTCGGACGGAGAGAGGTAATTATCCAGGCAGCGGTTGTCGAGGACCGTCTCTATCAGGTGGTTATCGATTATATTCTTAGTCCTGTTGAACCAGAAAGAGGAAAGCATGTTGAGTACTCTTCCCTTGTCCGGTATTCCACAGGGCAGTACTACGTCAAAAGCGGAAATGCGGTCCGTGGTAACAATCAGCAAATGGTCACCCAGATGGTAGGTATCGCGCACCTTGCCCCGGGAAAACAGGGGCAGGGGTATATCGCTATTCAGTAAGACCGGTTGGCTTTTCATATTGACCTCGGTGCCATATTATAGGTTTCGCTGGAATCCCACTTCGACTTTTCTTTCCACTGTGTGGATGTTAGCCCCACTCGTTTGAAGATATCGTCAATGTAGCGCAGGTAATATTGCTCATTGAACAGAGACTCGATTTCCTCTGGAGACATAAGTGCCGTAATTTCTTCATCGGCTTTGAGAAGCTTGAGGAAGTTCCTGTTTTTCTCCCATGTCTTCATGGCATTTCTCTGTACCAGTTCGTATGCCTTCTGACGGGTTAATCCCTTATCTATGAGTGCCAGCATTACCCTCTGTGAAAAGACCAGGCCCTTCGTGATATCTATGTTCCGCTTCATTTTCTGGGGGTATACCAGTAGCCCGCGCATTATCGAGGTGAAAACGTTGAGACAGTAATCTAGGATCAGACAGGAATCGGGCAGGGTAATACGCTCCGTCGATGAGTGGCTGATATCTCTTTCGTGCCACAGCGGGATATTTTCCATCGAGGTTAGTGCATAACCGCGCAAAAGCCGGGCCAGACCGCAGATTCTTTCGCAGAGTTCCGGGTTCCGCTTGTGGGGCATAGCGGAGGAGCCTGTTTGGCCCGCGCTGAAAGGTTCCTCTACCTCTCGGACCTCGGTTCTCTGCAGCGCTCTCACTTCGGTGGCGAACTTTTCCAGGGAGCTGCCCATAATAGCAAGTGTTGTGGTAAATTGAGCATGGCGGTCACGCTGGATTATCTGGTTGGATACCGGAGCTGGTGAGAGGCCCAGTTTCAGGCAGGCTTTTTCTTCCAGCGCTGGAAGTAGAGTCGCATAGGTCCCGACGGCCCCTGATATTTTACCGACGTTGATAATTCGCTTGGCAGCACTTAGCCTTTGCCGGTGCCGCTTCATCTCTTCAATCCACAGTGCCAGTTTCAGGCCGAAGGAGATCGGTTCGGCATGGATACCATGCGTCCGGCCGATCATTACCGTATATTTATGCTTGATTGCCTGATGAGCCATTACAGAGATAAGTTCCTTGATGTCGTGGTTCAATATGTCTATTGCCTCGATAAGCTGCAGGCTGAGTGCGGTATCGATGACATCCGATGAGGTCAGGCCAAGGTGAATAAAACGCGATTCCTTGCCCAGGCTTGCGGAAACCGAACCGAGAAAGGCCGTGACATCATGGTGGGTTTCTTTCAGGATTTCCTCCATACGTTTGAGGTTAACACGGGCCATCTTTATTTTAGGCACTGCCTCTCTGGGAATAATGCCCAGCTCCGCCCAGGCTTCGCAAACAGCAATCTCCACCTCGAGCCACTTGTTGAACTTATTCTCGTCTGACCATACGGCTTTCATCTTTGGTAGTGAATAACGTTCAATCATTTGCCCTCTCCCTGTAAGTCGCTTCTGTATTTGTCGTAGGCTTTCCTTATTTCGTCATGCTTGAGGCCCAGGATTTCGGCAGCCATATAGGCTGCGTTCTTGGCCCCGGCAGCCCCTATGGCCATGCAGGCAACCGGTATCCCGGCCGGCATCTGTACGATAGAATAGAGCGCATCTATTCCCTTGCACTCGCTGCTGGCAAGTGGTACTCCGATGACTGGCAGGCTGGTCCAGCTGGCCAGTACTCCCGGAAGATGTGCGGCACCGCCGGCGGCTGCAATGATGACCTCAAACCCCCTGTTTCTGGCATCCAGGCCATACTGGCGGACCTTTTCCGGCGTCCGGTGGGCGGACATTACATTCAGTTCGTATTCAATTCCCAGCCTGGTCAGAATCTCGAGTGCCGGACGAACCGCTTCCGAATCGGATTTGCTGCCCATTACTACGGATACAAGCTTCATCTGATTACCTTGCCTCCTCTCTCTGAGCATAACTGATATTTAACGATGGTAAAAGTGATTCAGAATTTTGGGGATGGTATTTACTCATTATACCATTGCGATATCTTTTCGGTAATGGCAACCCTCGAAGTGGATGTGCGAAATATTGTGGTAAACGCGCTCTCTTGCCCGGGCGATATTCGAACCGGTGCCTACTACTGTAATAACGCGCCCGCCGTCGCTGAGGATCTCTCCCTTTTTTGTACCCGTTCTGGTGCCGGCATGAAAAACCATCACGTCGCTCTCCAGATTTTCAAGACCACTGATGGGATAACCTGTGTGGTAACTGCCTGGATAGCCACCCGATGACATTACCACAGCGACGCAGGAATCACCGCTCCATTTTACATCTATCTCATCCAGATTGCCACGGCTTGTGGCCAGAAATATGTTCAACAAATCTGTCTTCAGCCGCGGCAGGATGGCCTGGGTTTCCGGATCTCCGAATCTGGCATTGAACTCCATCACCTTTGGACCCTCGCTGGTAATCATTAGTCCTGCGTAGAGGACACCCTGGTAGAGTCGGTTCTCTCTGGCCAGTGCGTCCACGGCCGGTTCGAGAATGGCCTTGGTAATTTTCTGTTCCAGCTCTCCACTGGTAAAGTGGGGAGGGCTATAGCTTCCCATACCTCCGGTGTTGGGCCCACTGTTGCCATCGTAGACTGGTTTGTAGTCGCAGGCTGGTACAATGGGAACAACCGTATTGCCATCGGTAAAGGCAAAAGCGCTCATCTCTTTTCCTGTGAGGCATTCTTCGATTATCACCCTGTCTCCGGCTGGACCGTGGATTTTGTCTACCATGGTCTGGTAAAGGGCTTCATCGGCTTCTGACAGTGAACTGGCCACGGTAACTCCTTTGCCGGCAGCGAGCCCGTCCGCCTTGATGACAACAGGGAGTTTTTGCTCGAGGAGATGTTTTTTTGCCCTATTGTAATTCGAGAAGCTGGTACCATGAGCGCAAGGAATTTGGTATTTCTGCATTAAATGCCTGGCAAAGACCTTGCTGGATTCAATGGTAGCTGCTGATTGCGTGGGGCCGAATATTGGTATTCCATTTTCCTGAAACCGGTCGGTGATGCCAGCAGCAAGGGGTGCTTCCGGACCCACAACGACGAGGTCAATTTCGTTTTCCCGGGTTGCTTTTATTAAAGCCCTGATATCGGTGGGCTTGATATCCAGATTGGAGGCAAGCAATGCCGTACCGGCATTGCCCGGTGCAGCGTAGAGGCGCTCAACTCTGGGGCTTTTGGCAAGCTTCCAGAGAATGGCATGCTCTCTTGCTCCCCCACCGACCACGAGTACTTTCAGTTTAACTTCTCCTTTACTAGGCGATCTGGTATTCTATCACCACGTCGATGTCACCCTTGGGTGTGGTGGATTTAATGTCGATGGTATAGTAGCCTTCTTCCGGGGCGATGTACTGAAAATGCCCTTCGGCAGCTGCAAAGCACTTTCCCTTTTGCAGGTACCCCATCCCCTTATCCTCGATATCGCCGGCACCGCCGGTGCTGGTCAGATAGCCCATTGTTTCGTCTGCCGGTGTTATCACCCGGAGCATTACCGGGGCACCTTCGGCATAAAAGGATAGTGCGATTTCCTGCTCCCGCTCGAGGTAGATAGGTACGCTGTGGGAGTCGTATTCATCGGTATTCCCCGGTGCCGTGTCAGTCGAGAGCCGGAAGTTCAGCGTCTCCTGCTGGGGTTGCTCCGGTTTAGGCTCGGGATTGATATTGATATTGCTTTTTGTAATGGTTGGAGCAAATAAGATCAGCACAACGGCAATCGCACCTAGAGCAATGCCTGACTTGACAAGGCTGCCATTATTCATTTTTTACCTCTTCTAAATGATAGTAAATTTGGTACAAAAAAGTAATATCCCTCTTATTCCCATTCTATGGTTGAAGGGGGCTTGGAAGTGATATCGTATACTACCCGGTTTACCCCCGCTATCTCGTTGACAATGCGGTTGGATATTCTGGCCAGCAGTTCATAGGGCAGCCGCGCCCAGTCGGCTGTCATCGCATCATCACTGGTTACGGCTCGCAATGCCACCAGGTATCCGTAGGTGCGGTAATCTCCCATTACCCCTACACTCTTGACGTCGGTGAGCACGGCGAAGCTCTGCCACAACTGGTGGTACATCTTGGCCTGCTTTATCTCCTCCATAACAATCCAGTCAGCACTGCGCAGTATCTCCAGCTTCTCCCGGGTAACCTCGCCGATGATGCGTATGGCAAGACCTGGCCCTGGGAAGGGTTGCCGCCATATCATTTCCTCGGGCAGCCCCAGTTCCAGACCTACCTGCCTCACCTCGTCCTTGAAGAGATAGCGAAGTGGTTCGACCAGGTTAAGCGTCATCCTGGCCGGCAGCCCGCCAACGTTATGATGTGTCTTTATCTTGGCAGAGGCCTTGCTTCCTGAGGAGGCGCTCTCTATCACATCCGGATACAGGGTACCCTGGGCCAGGAAGTCCACCGTGCTGATACGGTTGGCTTCTTCCTCGAACACTTTGATAAATTCTTCGCCGATAAGTTTACGTTTCTGCTCCGGGTCGGTGATGCCCTTCAGTCGTTCGAGAAACCTTTCGCTGGCGTCGACATGAATGATGTTCATACCCAGGTTTTGCCTTAGAATCTTCAGGGTTCTTTCCTCTTCTTCGCGGCGAAGGAGGCCGTTGTTGACGAAGATACAGGTAATCTGGTCGCCGATGGCCCGGTGAATAAGGGTGGCCACGACTGCCGAATCGACGCCTCCGGAAAGGGCATTGATGACCTTGCCACCACCCACCTGTTCCCTGATTTTGGTCAGGCTGTCCCTGATAAAATTACCCATGGTCCAGTTCCCCTGGCATCCACATACGCGGTAGGCGAAGTTTTTCAAGATTGACTTGCCCTGTGGGGTGTGGACTACCTCGGGATGAAACTGGAGACCGAATGTACCCTGGTCATTACCCATTACGGCGAAGGGAGAGCCTTCCGTGTATGCCAGTGCGCTGAAACCGGGTGGCATTTCGTCAATCTGATCGCCGTGGCTCATCCATACCGGGGTGGGGTTGGGTAAATCGGCAAGAAGGGGTGAATCGGCATCGCCCAGGTGAAGGATAGAATGGCCGTATTCATGCCTTTTCGAACGGCTTACCCTGCCACCGAGCTGGAAGGTTATCGCCTGCATCCCGTAGCATATACCCAGAATCGGCAGCTTGCTTTCGTAGATATGAGCTGGTGCCAGTGGTGCTCCCGGCATATAAACACTGCCCGGGCCTCCGGAGAGTATAAAACCCCTTGGATTTAGGGGAACGATTTTTTCCCACGGCGTGTCGTAGGATACCATCTCGCAGTATACCTGGCATTCCCTGATCCGCCTGGCGATGAGCAGGCTGTACTGCGAGCCGAAGTCGATGACCACTATGGACTCGCGTTTTGCCCCGGAGATAGCCTCTTTTGCCTCTGACGGCTGCTCTCCGCCCAGCTCTTTGGCAATCTCCAGATAGGTAGATACCTCGATATCATCGCTGGTTGCGACGCGGTGGCTGTTGGGTGGTTGGTTTGCTTTTTTCTCGGTCATTGCTATACCAAAGATTATCATTGTGATAAGCAGGGGTCAAGCATTGATAATCTGTCACCATCCCCTCGCACAATCCAATTTCTGGCGAACGTGTGTCTTAGAGTATTTAGAATTCCCCCGGTATTTTCAATATACTCCATGGGGGTCAGACCACGGAGCGAAGTATAGGTTATGCCCTAATTGTAGTCTATCGTCCACCGGCATGACTGACGTGCCGGTCGCATTCACCGTTTGCAGAACTACATTGATCGGGGAAATAGCTGGCATGTTTTTTTGAAGTCATTTAGCCAGGCGCTGCTATGGTTTTTCTGCTCTTATCTTTACGGGTTTGGTAGAATAGATTTTTTTACTCATGGTCATCGTAGGGGGCAGCGTTATGTTATACTGTATGCGGGAGCAGGCTGTATTTTGCGGGTGAAGGATGCAAAAACTGGCTGGTAATAGTGAGGGTTTAAAAGAGAGGATTGGTGAAGCGGTCAAAATACTGTTAACGGGGGGTATCGTTGCCTTCCCTACGGATACCGTTTATGGTCTGGGGGCGTGTTGCTACCTCGAAGGAGCGGTGAAGCGGATATACGCGATAAAGGAGCGTCCATCCGGTATGGCGCTACCTTTGCTTCTCTCCAGTCCGGGGCAGATCGGCGAGGTGGCTGATTCTGTGCCGGAGGTGGCGCGTCTTCTCATCGAAAATTTTTTACCGGGTGCTTTGACCATTATATTGAATAAAAAAAGTACGATTCCAGCATTCGTTACCGGTGGTGGCACTACTGTGGCCGTAAGGGTCCCCCGTCACCCTGTCCCGGTTGCCCTTGCCCGTGGCGTGGGTGCGCCCATTTCCGGTACCAGTGCCAATATCAGTGGTAGGCCGAGCCTGTTTACCGCGGAAGAGGTGCGAGGTGAGATCGGGGACCGGTTAGATATGATTATCGATGCTGGACGCTGTCCGGGAGGCAGGGAGTCCACGGTGGTTGACGTTACCGGTAACAGGCCGGCGATTATACGTGAGGGTGCCATCGATTTTGCTGCACTTAAAGAGGTGTGTGGGGATATTATCTTGGAAAGGGGGGATTGACCAATGCGTATTGCTATTGGCTGTGACCACAGGGGACTGGATTTAAAACAATATATCATCACCCTGGTTGCCGATATGGAGCACAGCATTGAGGATTTTGGCTGTTACGGGCCTGAACCGGTAGACTACCCCGATATCGCTAGTAAGGTGGCCATGGTGGTGGCAAAGGGTGGTTTTGACCATGGTATACTGATATGCAATACCGGTATCGGTATGAGCATTGCTGCCAACAAAGTGAATGGGATAAGGGCGGCGCTCTGCTTCGACAGCTCTGACTCCCGCTGTGCCAGGCAGCATAATGATGCCAATATACTCTGTCTTGGTGCTGAGAGGGGAAACGAGCAGGTCCCCCGAATAATCGAAGCCTATCTTGCCAGTGAGTTCGAAGGGGGCCGGCATCTGAGAAGGGTGGATAAGATTACGGCGATAGAGAGCGGTCTGGGTACGGGTTAGCTTGACAATAGGTAGGTGCTATGCTATGTTTTGTTCAAAAATGTAACCTTGGGGTTTTGTTTGCAATAATCCGTCCGGATACGGACGGTTTTTAATTATTTGTTGCTTAAGGAGATAAACGGTTTATGAAAAGTGATGTGGTTAAAACAGGGGTAGAGCGGGCACCACACCGGTCTCTGTTGTATGCACTCGGTTGTACTCCTGGCGACATGAAAAGGCCTTTCATTGGAATAATCAATAGCTACAGTGAGATTGTGCCAGGCCATATCAACCTGCGTCAGATTGCGGAGGCGGTGAAGGAAGGGGTATCTTGCGGAGGAGGCGTTCCTTTTGAGGTTAATACCATTGCAGTATGTGACGGTATTGCTATGAACCATTCGGGCATGAAATATAGCCTGCCCAGCCGTGAGTTGATCGCAGATTCGGTGGAAATAGTGGCTGAGGCTCATGGCTTTGATGCGCTGGTATTTATCACAAATTGCGATAAAATAGTCCCCGGTATGCTAATGGCAGCGGTTAGATTGAATCTGCCGGCTATTTTTATCAGTGGTGGCCCCATGCTGGCAGGGCGCCTCTGCAGTAGTGATGGAGTAAAGCATGTTGACGTTAGCTCTATATTTGAAGCGGTTGGTAGAGTGGCAAAGGGGAAAATGAGTGAAGACGAACTGCATCAGCTGGAGATGGTGGCTTGCCCCGGTTGCGGCAGCTGTTCAGGCATGTTTACCGCCAACACCATGAACTGTGCTACCGAGGCTATGGGGATGGGACTAACCGGTAACGGTACTATTCCGGCCGTTGATGCCAGACGGATGCAGCTGGCCAAACGGGCTGGGGAGCGTGTTATGGAGCTACTGGCCGAGAATATTCGGCCACGTGATATCGTTAACATCGGCTCCATATATAATGCCTTTGCCGTGGATATGGCTCTGGGTGGTAGCACCAATTCGGTATTGCACCTTCTGGCTATAGCCAGTGAGGCTGGAGTTGATTTCAGTCTCCCGATGATAAATAAGGTTAGCGAGCGAGTTCCACATCTGGTCAAGATGAGGCCGGCCGGTGACTATCACCTGGAGGATCTGGATGCGGCGGGTGGTATACCGGCAGTGATGAAAGATATCAGGAGCGTGCTTAATCTGGATGCAATCACGGTATCCGGCAAGTCGGTGGCTGAGATAGTTGACCAAAGCCGCTTCGTGGATAGGACAGTGATTCGCTCAGCAGATAATCCGCATTCGGAGACCGGGGGTATTTGCATACTGTTTGGTAATCTGGCACCTGATGGGGCAGTGGTAAAAAGGGGAGCCGTATCGCCAGAGATGATGGTTCACCGGGGGCCGGCCCGGGTATTTGATTCTGAAGCGGAAGCTACTGAAGCGATTATGGAAGGCAATATTGAAAACGGTGATGTGGTGGTTATTCGTTATGAAGGTCCCAGGGGTGGTCCGGGAATGAGAGAAATGCTGACCCCTACCTCTATCCTTAGTGGTATGGGAATGGATAAGCAGGTAGCACTGGTAACGGACGGTCGTTTCTCAGGGGCAACCCGTGGTGCTGCCATCGGCCATGTTGCACCGGAGGCAGCCAGCCGGGGACCTATTGCTGCCCTGGAAGAGGGCGATATTATCAGCATTGATATACCAGGTTACAGGCTTGAAGTGGAGCTTGATGATGGTGAGATATCTCGTCGCTTGGACAGGCTCGCTGAATTTGAATTCCGGGTAAAGACCGGTTATCTCAGGAGATATGCGGAGAAGGTGACGTCGGCGAACGTCGGAGCGGTGTTCGATCAATAGTATGGCAGGAGAAATGGTGATGAAGAAAACGGGTGCGCAGATAGTGTGCGAGAGCATGGTAAAGGAAGGGGTTGAGGTACTTTTTGGTTTACCCGGTGGGGTTCTCATACCGCTTTACGATACTTTTCCGCAGTATCCCCAGCTCCACCATGTTTTGGCGCGCCACGAGCAGGGAGCGGCGCATGCTGCCGACGGTTACGCCAGGGCCAGCGGCAGGGTCGGGGTATGTATTGGTACTTCCGGGCCCGGGGCTACCAATCTGGTAACGGGAATAGCCAATGCCAGCATGGACTCGGTGCCGATGGTGGTAATAACCGGCCAGGTAGCCAGGCCGTTCATCGGCAAGGATGCCTTTCAGGAGGTAGATACTACCGGTATCACACTTCCCATTACAAAGCATAATTACCTGGTGTTGGAGGTTGGGATGCTGGCGGAGGTGGTTAAGGAGGCTTTTTATCTGGCCCGTACGGGGAGGCCTGGGCCGGTACTGATAGACATACCGAAGGACATATTCACGGATGAGGCGGAGTACTGTTATCCGGAGGAGGTAAAGTTACCGGGTTATAAGCCGACGCTGGAGGGGCATCCGGTGCAGGTGAAGAAAGCGGGGAAGGTGATCAATGAAGCGAAGCGGCCGGTCATAATAGCAGGGAGGGGAGTGGTAATCTCCCGGGCTTATGATGAGCTAAAGGAGCTTGTGGAGTTAGGGCAGATACCGGTAGTGACGACGCTGCTGGGGACGGGTTGTTTTCCGGAGAGCCATGTACTGAGTCTGGGGATGCTGGGTATGCATGGAACGCCTTGTGCCAATATGGCGGTAGACGGTGCGGATGTGATCGTGGCATTGGGGATGAGGTTTGATGACCGGGCGACGGCGAGGGTCAGTGCGTTTGCGCCGCATGCGAAGGTAGTGCATGTAGACATAGACCCTGCGGAGGTTGGCAAAAACGTACGGGTAGATGTACCGATAGTGGGGGATGTCGGGCGGGTGTTGAATGAATTAAACAAGCTTATCAGGGCTACGGAGCATACGGAATGGATGAGGCAGCTTGAGGAGTGGCGCAGGGAGCGGCCTCTGGAGGTGGTAGAAGAAGGGGAAGGGTTATTGCCGCAGTATGTAATGAGCAAGATATACGAAGTAACCGGAGGGGAAGCGGTGGTAGTGACGGGGGTAGGGCAGCACCAGATGTGGGCGGCGCAGCACTATTGTTATGACAGGCCGAACAGTTTGATATCGTCCGGGGGCCTGGGGACGATGGGATTTGGTTTACCGGGGTCGATAGGTGCGAAGATAGCCTGTCCGGACCGGGTGGTATGGTGTATGGATGGAGACGGGAGTTTTCAGATGACGATGCAGGAACTGGGGACGATGGTGCAGGAGGGATTGGCGGTAAAGATAGCGATATTCAATAATGGATATCTGGGCATGGTAAGGCAGTGGCAGCAGTTATTTTATGAGAAGAGGTATGTAGCGACGCCGCTATCGGGGCCGGATTTTGTGAAGTTAGCGGAGGCGTATGGGATACCTGCGGTGAGGGTAAAGAGGAGGGAGGAAGTGGTGCCGGCGGTAGAGCGAGCGATGGAGGAAGAGGGTGCGTTTCTGATAGATTTTGTGGTAAATCCGGAGGAGAATGTATATCCGATGGTGCCGCCTGGGGCGGCGCTGGCGGAGATAATGGAGAAGCCGAAAGGTATGGAGGTAGCGGGATGCCGGTAGCGAAGCACACGCTGGTAGCGCTGGTGGAGGACAAGCCTGGAGTACTTAACCGGATGGTCAGTCTTTTCCGCAGGCGTGGATTCAATATCGAGAGCATTGCTGTCGGGAGCAGTGAGATGTTGCATATGTCACGTATGACGATTGTCGTTGCTGGAGAAGCGGGTGTAGTGGAGCAAGTTAGGAAGCAACTTGATAAGGTTGTTGAGCTTGTGAAGGTCACTGACATCACTAATGAAGATATGGTGGCACGTGAGTTGGCACTGATAAAAGTGAAAGCAAATGCCGATACGCGCAGCGAGATTATAGAAATTGTAGATATATTCAGGGCGAAAATTCTGGATGTGGCTGCAGATTCGGTAGTGGTGGAAGTGACTGGAGACAAGGATAAGATAAATTCCCTGTACGAACTGCTACGTAACTTTGGAGTCAAGGAAATGAATCGTACGGGCTGTATAGCTACTACAAGGGGGAAGAAAATGGCCTTGAAGCAGTTAAAGGGTTCACCACTCCGGAAGAAGTAGCAATTTAAGGCATTTAAATGGCAGTTCCAATTCATCGATGATGTATCCCGCATTAGCTTGACGGAAATCCATAGTGGCGTTTCTAGAGTAGAAGGAAATAGCAGGGTTCTTCTTGTAACGCATGGGGAAAAGGGGATAGACTATAGTGTAAAATAAATTATAGCGTTTTTATAGGCCTTGCTTATCTATAGTCATATATAATATTAAATAGTGGAGGGGGAAATACCATGGCAAAAATATACTACGATAGTGATTGCGACCTGAAATTAATTGAAGGCAAGGTAATCGGAATTATTGGTTTTGGCAGTCAGGGACATGCGCATGCCCAGAATCTACGGGATAGCGGTTGTCAGGTGATAGTGGCCGAAACCGAATCCGCTCCGGGCTGGAAGGAGGCCCAGAAGGCCGGGTTCAAGGTATCGAGTGCACCGGACACGGCACGTGAGGCAGATATTGTTATGATGCTGGCTCCCGATACCATACAGCCAGCCATTTACCGGTCGATTGAAAAAGAGCTGGTCCCTGGTAATACCCTTATGTTCGCTCATGGTTTTAATATCCATTACGGTCAGATTGTTCCCCCGGAGGGCATAGATGTGACCATGATAGCACCCAAGGGACCTGGTCACCTGGTGAGACAGCTGTATACGGATAAGATAGGTATACCGGCACTGGTAGCCGTTTACCAGGATGCTTCTGGAAAGGCAAGAGATATGGCCCTTGCCTATGCTAAGGGTCTTGGTGCGTCGAAGGCAGGGGTTCTTGAGACGACCTTTGCTGAAGAGACGGAAACCGACCTTTTTGGTGAGCAGTCGGTATTGTGTGGTGGAGTTTCAGCACTGATTAAGGCGGGCTTTGAAACGCTTGTTGAGGCCGGGTATCAACCGGAGATAGCATATTTCGAGGTTTTCCACGAGATGAAACTGATTGTCGACCTGATGTATCAGGGTGGTCTGGAGTATATGCACTATTCGATCAGTGATACTGCTGAGTATGGTGATTACACACGGGGACCCAGGGTTATTGATGATGCTACCCGTGAAGAGATGGAGCAGATACTGGCTGAGATTCAGGATGGTACTTTTGCCAAGGAGTGGATACTGGAAAACCAGGCCGGACGTCCCACCTTTAACGCATTGAGGCGGATGAGCGCTGAACACCCCATAGAAGAGGTGGGAGCCGAACTGAGAAAGATGATGCCGTGGCTAAAGCGAACCAAGTAATATATGAGTAATTAAAGGGGTTATTGGGTGAGCATGAATCGAGTTGTTGTCTTCGATACTACCCTGCGGGATGGCGAGCAGGCAGCCGGCGGGGCGCTCAATGTCAACGAAAAACTGGAGATAGCCAGACAGCTGGATAAGCTCGGGGTAGACGTTATCGAGGCGGGTTTCCCGTGCAGTTCTCCGGGTGACTTCGAGGCGGTAAGATTGATTGCCCGTGAGGTCAGGAACCCGGTGATATGTGGGCTGGCCAGGGCTCATCCCGATGATATCGACGGAGCCTGGAAAGCCTTACAACAGGCGGAGAAACCCCGGATACATGTTTTTCTCTCGGCTTCGGATATACACCTTACGTACCAGTTGAAAAAAAGCCGCGATCAGGTTTTACAGACGGCACGTGATATGGTGGCCAGAGCCAGGCAGTATACCGGAGACGTTGAATTTTCCCCCATGGATGCCAGCCGGACCGACCCCGATTATATCTACCAGATAGTCGAAGCCGTTATCGATGCAGGGGCTACCACGGTAAACATCCCGGATACAGTCGGTTATGCCATGCCT
Source organism: Dehalococcoidales bacterium (assembly GCA_046498175.1). Lineage (GTDB taxonomy): Bacteria > Chloroflexota > Dehalococcoidia > Dehalococcoidales > UBA5760 > UBA5760. Next base: position 27,526 of record JAWOBD010000060.1, read on the forward strand.
GACGAGTTTGGTAATCTGATCAAAGGTATTTGTGAGAACGTATCCAATATTGGCCGGGCGATTGTCAGCGTTCACTGCCATGACGACCTTGGTATGGCGGTGGCCAATAGCCTTGAAGCGGTCAGGAACGGGGCCAGGCAGGTGGAATGTACCGTTAATGGTATCGGAGAGAGGGCTGGTAATGCATCGCTGGAAGAGCTGGTTATGGCGATTGCAACCCGGGGGGATTTTTTCCATCTATCTACCGGTGTCGATACCAGGCAGATATACCATACAAGCCGGATGGTGAGTGAAATGACCGGTTTTCCGGTACAGCCCAATAAGGCGATTGTAGGTACCAATGCCTTCCGGCACGAATCCGGAATACACCAGGACGGTGTTATCAAGATGCCGATAACCTATGAGATTATTGATCCCAAGACGGTCGGCGTCCCGGCATCAAGCCTTGTTATGGGTAAACTGAGCGGCAGGCGTGCTTTTCGGGAGCGTCTGGCTGAACTGGGCTACATTCTATCCGACGAGGACCTCAGTAATGCTTTCGCTGCTTTCAAGGATTTGGCCGATAAAAAGAAGGAAGTCACCGACCGGGATATTGAGTTTATCATAGCGCAGGAATTGCGTACTGCCTCTGAAGCCTACCACCTTGATTGCGTTCAGGTATCCTGTGGAGATAAGGGGATACCTACTGCCTCTGTCAGGCTTATTGGTCCAGACGGGCAGGTGCTGGCGGATGCGGCTCTGGGGACAGGGCCTGTAGATGCTGTATATAAGGCCATAAACAGGCTGGTTGCTGTTCCCAATTTGCTTACCGAATTCACCGTTAAATCGGTGACCGGTGGGATAGATGCCATCGGTGAGGTGCTTATTCGGATAGAGAGCGATGGCATTACCTATACGGGTCGCGGTGGCGATACCGATATTATAGTGGCCAGTGCCAAGGCCTACATGAACGCCTTGAACCGTTTGATTGCTGTCAAGAAGGCAGAATAATATTCCTGGCGGGTTGTTGAAATGCCGGTTGAGTTAACCATGGTAATCCGCATTCTGGTAGCAACCGGAATGGGGGCAGCAATAGGTTACGAGCGGGAGAGATCTGGCAAACCGGCTGGTCTCCGGACCCATATGCTGATTGCGGTGGGTTCTGCTCTGTTCACGGTAGTATCCATTTATGGTTTTGGCGATATTGCTGATATCAGCAGAGTGGCTGCGGGAGTGGTGGCCGGTATCGGGTTTATCGGTGCGGGAGCAATCATTCATCGCGGCGCCGGTGATATCGTGGAGGGTATAACTACTGCTGCGACTATCTGGGCGGTAGCAGCGATCGGTCTGGCGGCCGGTGCCGGACTCTATGCTGTTGCCGGTGCTACTACGGGTGTAACCCTGGCCGTGCTACTCCTGCCACGGCATATAAGGTGAATAGATTTCAGGTGGCATTCTTCTATGGGAAAGGAGAAATATTGCGTTGACTGTAACGGGGAAGATACTTGCTGCCCATACAGATAAAAAAGAGGTCAGTCCGGGGGAGTTTCTTAACGTAAGGGTAGACCTCATTCTGGCCAATGATATTACTGCTCCCATTGCCATCAGGGAATTCCGTAAAATTGGTGTGGATAGGGTTTTTGACCCCGGCAAAATAGTAATGGTCCCCGACCACTTTACTCCCAACAAGGATATCGCCTCTGCCGAACAGGTGAAGATAATGCGCGAGTTCTGTCATGAACAGGGCGTTATCTATTTTGAGGTCGGCCGGCTGGGTATCGAACATGTTCTTTTGCCGGAGCAGGGACTGGTTCTACCGGGTGATGTCGTTATCGGGGCGGATTCGCATACGTGTACCTACGGGGCGCTGGGCTCCTTTGCAACCGGTATGGGCTCAACCGATATTGCGGCTGCCATGGCGACAGGTGATATATGGATGAAGGTTCCACCGAGTATTAAGCTGGTCTATCACGGGCATCTGGGGAAATGGGTTGGGGGCAAAGACTTGATTCTCTATACTATCGGTGATATCGGCGTTGATGGCGCTCTCTATTCGACAATGGAGTTCACCGGGGAAGCTATTGATGCACTCCCCCTAGATGGAAGGTTTACCATGGCCAATATGGCAATTGAGGCCGGGGCCAAAGCCGGTATTTTTAGAGTTGATAACAAGACCCAACTTTACATAAAACATCGTGCCAAGCGCGAGTATATGGTCTATGAACCGGATAGCGATGCGGAGTATGCCCGGGTAATTGATTACGATGTTTCCAGCATCAAACCTCAGGTTGCCCTGCCTCATTCGCCGGCGAATACGGTTCCAATCGACCAGGTGGGTGATGTTGAAATAGACCAGGTTGTTATCGGTAGCTGCACCAATGGCCGTATAGAGGATCTGCAGTTGGCCGCTCAGGTATTAAAAGGAAGACAGGTGCACAGTAATGTTCGCTGCATTATTATTCCCGGTTCCCAGCAGGTGTATATGGATGCTGTTATACGGGAGCTGATAGGAATATTCATCAAGGCCGGTGCTGCGGTAAGTACACCTACCTGTGGTCCATGTCTCGGCGGGCATATGGGTATTCTGGCCAGCGGAGAGCGCTGTCTTGCTACCACCAATCGTAACTTTGTCGGTCGTATGGGTAGCCCGGAGTCCGAGGTTTATTTGTCAAATCCTGCCGTAGCAGCGGCAAGTGCTGTCGCGGGTAGAATAGCAAATCCGGAAGATATCGGCGTTTGAGATATCGACGATTGGGTAATATGTAATACTGCCTTACGTTGATGCAAAAGGAGTGATCTGGCTATGATAAAGGGCAAGGTGCACAAGTACGGAGCCAATGTTGATACCGATGCCATTATACCGGCGCGGTATCTCAATGTTTCCGAGCCGTCGGAACTGGCCAAGCACTGCATGGAGGATATTGATAAGGATTTCGTCACCGAAGCACTGGCGGGGGACATAATTATGGCCACCACCAATTTTGGCTGTGGGTCATCCCGTGAGCACGCTCCACTGGCCATAAAGGCGGCTGGAATATCCTGTGTGATCGCAAAAACGTTTGCTCGCATATTTTTCCGTAATGCGATAAACATCGGCCTTCCACTTCTTGAGTGCGAGCAGGCAGTGGATGGAACCCAATCGAGGGATACACTGTGGGTTGATATTTCCAGTGGCGAGATAAAGAACATCACACGGGGGGATATATTCTACGCCGCGCCGTACCCGGAGTTTATGGCCGGGTTGATATCGAGCGGTGGTTTGATTGATTTTACCAGAAAAAGACTGGCTGGCAGGAGGATTTAGGGTGCAATACAGATTGGTCGTCTTACCCGGTGATGGTATCGGCCCGGATGTTACCGCTGAAGCTGTCAAGGTTCTGCGTGCCGTGGGCGATAGATTCGGTCATGATTTTGTAATGGACTATGGGCTGATAGGTGGTGTCTCCATTGATGAAACAGGAGAAGCACTCGGCCGCAATACATTGGAGAAGTGCGATAAGGCTCAGGCGGTTTTACTCGGGGCGGTTGGTGACCCCAAGTGGGATAATAACCCTGCTGCCAGAGTAAGGCCTGAAGATGGGTTGCTGGCTCTGAGGAAGGAGCTTGGGTTGTTTGCCAACCTGCGTCCGGTAATGGTCTTTCCGATGCTGGTCGATTCCACCAACTTGAAGCCCCAGGTGATAAGCGGGGTTGACTTTATATTTGTCCGGGAGCTAACCGGAGGGCTCTACTTTGGCCGGCCGAAAAGGCAGTGGCGAACATCCAGAGGGAGGAGGGCCACCGATTCGATGACCTACTCCGAACAGGAAATAGAGCGTATCGTACGGGTGGGCTTTGAGCTGGCGTTGAGACGGAAGAAGAGATTGATATCGGTGGATAAGGCAAATGTGCTGGAGTCTTCAAGGCTATGGCGGCAGGTTGCTATGGAAGTAGCCCGGGATTATCCCGATGTCGAACTCGAGCACATGCTGGTTGATGCCTGTTCTATGCGTATCATTCAGAATCCGACCTACTTCGATGTTGTAGTCACTGAGAACACCTTTGGAGACATTCTTACCGATGAGGCTTCAATGCTGGCAGGTTCTATGGGAATGCTGGCTTCAGCCAGCCTGGCTGGGGTACCTGTGGAGGGGAAAAGTACCCTTGGTATGTATGAGCCCATTCATGGCAGTGCCCCCCGGCGCGCCGGTCTTGATATGGCCAACCCGATAGCCATCATACTCAGCGTCGCTATGATGCTACGTTATTCGTTTGGTTTGGAAGGGGAAGCGCGAGAGGTGGAGGGTGCAGTAAATAGCGTGCTCGAGGAAGGCTATCGTACCTATGATATAATGGCTGAAGGCAAATCCAGGGTAGGTACGCAAAAGATGGGTGATTTGATAGCTGGGAAGGTAGTTGGAAAAGGGTGAGTTCGGTTCAGATTTATGATACTCTGCTTCGTGATGGAGCGCAGAAAGAAGGTATCTCGTTCTCTGTTGCCGATAAGCTTGCCATAACCCGCAAGCTGGATGAACTGGGGGTTCATTTCATCGAGGGGGGCTGGCCAGGCTCGAATCCCAAGGATGCCGAGTTTTTTAACCTGGCCAGGGAGATTGTTCTGAATAAGTCCGAGCTGGTTGCTTTTGGCAGCACCAGGCAAGCGGGTATAGGTGCTGAGAAAGACTCCAACCTCAATCACCTGATAAATGCAGGCGTAAATACGGTTGCTATTGTCGGCAAGAGCTCTGAGTTGCAGGTTACCCGCGTACTGGAAACTTCTCTTGAAGAGAACCTGAGCATGATTGCCGACTCTGTATCATACCTTAGGTCAAACGGACTCAGGGTATTGTTCGACGCCGAGCACTTTTTTGACGGCTACAGGTCAAATCCCGATTATGCTCTGAGGTGTCTTGAGGCGGCGGCCGGTGCTGGAGCCAGCTGTCTGGTGCTCTGCGATACCAATGGTGGTTCGCTACCTGAAGAAACGGCGGATGCAATCGGGTCTGTGAGAGAGAGAACCGATGTGGATTTGGGCATTCACGCCCACAATGATGGGGGATTGGCAGTAGCCAACTCGCTGGCAGCGGTTAGATGTGGGGTAACGCAGGTCCAGGGAACGATAAATGGCTACGGCGAACGTTGTGGCAATGCTGACCTGTGCTCTATAATTCCTGCGCTGAAGCTCAAAATGGGCATTGATTGTGTTACGGATGAAGATCTATCCAGGCTGACCGAGGTGTCTCACTATGTCAGTGAGATTGCCAACCTTTCTCTGGATGCGTCCCTGCCATACGTGGGGTCAAGTGCCTTCAGTCACAAAGGTGGGCTGCATGTTTCCGGGTTGGCCAAGTGGGTGGATAGTTACCAGCATATTGACCCCGCAAGGGTTGGGAACCGTTCTAAAGTGGTGGTCTCGGAATTATCCGGTAAAGGTAATATCATCTATAAGGCAAAAGAGATGGGTCTGGAAATACCGTCGGGTGGCGAGCAGGTAAAGGAATTGCTTGAGCAGGTTAAATCTCTGGAAAAGCGTGGTTTTCAGTATGAGAATGCCGGAGCTTCCTTTGAACTGCTGATACGACGGGCTAGGCCGGATTATCACCCCTCGTTTGAGCTGATCGATTTTATGGTGGTGGTGGAAAGGAGGCGTCGCTTACCCACCAAAGTGGAGCTTGAGGAGATGCTGTCGGAGGCAACTGTTAAGGTAAAGGTGGGTGATGACATTATTCATACTGCAGCGGAGGGAAATGGGCCGGTAAATGCCCTGGACCATGCCATGCGAAAAGCCTTAGTCCAGTTTTACCCCAGCCTGGCTGCAGTAAAACTGGTCGATTACAAGGTGCGTATTCTTGAGGAGAGTACCGGTACCGAGTCTCAGGTCAGGGTCCTTATTGAATCCAGTGATGGAGTGAGTGAATGGCGGACAGTCGGTAGTTCGGCCAACATTATCGAGGCTAGCTGGCTGGCTCTGGCCGATAGCCTGGAATACTGGCTGCTGAAGCAGTCATCCGGTGACGGAAAGGAGTAAATGCAGATGGACGAACATGAAAAGGTGACCGTTAAACCGACCTGGCAATTGGCCTGGGGGCTGTGGTGGAGGACATTGCTGATCAATATCGGCATAGTGGCGGTTATTATCGGTATTATGTTTGCCGTGGGACTGGTATCTCTCGCCACGTTTTTGGGCCCCTATTTCGGAGGGGGATGGCCGATCCCCTGACCGGTATATTGAACGGTGATATGCCGGATTCACCGGACAAATCTCTTTAAATCGGTATCGATATCCACAATAACCGGTTTGTCTGATGATAGTGCCTGGTCAACCGCTGTGCCCAGGTCGCCGGGATTTGTCACTTTAATACCTTTTCCCCCGCAATTTTGGGCATATTTAGCGAAATCGCAGTTATAAAGCTCCGTTTTCCAGTTGGGGTACCGCTCGATTTTCTGCTCCTGTGTTATCATACCCAGTTGCCTGTTGTTGAACAAAAAAACCTTTACCGGCAGCTTGTGTTTCACCGCGGTGAGGAAGTCACCCATAACCATGGCAAAACCACCGTCTCCGGTGATACAGATTGATTGCCTTTCCGGGTAGATGAGCTTTGCCGCCATGGCCCCGGGAAAACCGGTCCCCATTGAGGCAAGGTACCCTGACATAACTAGCTTTTGGGTTTCCGCCATTACGAAATTCCTGCCGAACCACCATCCGTTGTCGCCTACATCCAGTGATATAACCGCATCGCGGGCAATTTTGTCGTTAAGCACCTTGATGATATATTGAGGCCTTACCGGGGTTCTTGAGGGATCCGCTTCGCTGGCGATTTTGCTGGCCCATTCTCTTTTCAGGTTGCCTATCTCGGAAAGGTACTCCCTGTTTTCCTTCCTGGTGACCAATCTGGCAAGTTTGGGCAGTATTTCGCCACTGTTTCCCCACAGCAGCACTTCTGACTGGTAATTCTTGGCCAGCATCATGGGGTCAATATCTATTTGTACTATTCTCTTTTCTGGTATCTGTGTCATATCGGAAAAGGAGGAGCCCACCACTATTAACAGGTCGCTTTCCCTGACCAGCTTGGATGCGGCCGTTGAGCCTATTCCGCCGTGGCTACCAGCATAGAGATCGTTCCTTTCATCGATAACACCCTTCCCCCGGAAGGTTGTTACTACGGGTGCGCTTATTTTTTTGGCCAGGCGCAGCAATTTTTTACCCTGCCCTATGGCCCCGAATCCGGATATAATGACCGGCCTTTCTGCTCGGTCGATTAGTGATGCCGCCTTTTTAATCAGCGGGTTACCCGGCAGGATATTCCGGTTTGATATCCTGCCCCGCATCGGCAGTATGGGGGCAGCATAGGGAATTTTCTGAATATCGTTGGGAATACTGATATGGGAAACGCCCCTTTCCAGAAGGGCGTGCTTGATTGCCAGCGTAACCAGAGTGGTTGTCTGGTCCTCTGACATCAGTATTTTATTGAAGACACATATTGGCTCAAAAAAGGAGTGCTGGTCGATTTCCTGAAATGACCCCGGACCTATAAGCTGTCTTTTCACCAGTCCGGTAAGGGCCAGGACTGGCGAGTGGTCCAAATTAGCGTCATAAAGCCCGGTGGCCAGGTTTGTAGCCCCCGGCCCGGCTATGGTCAGGCACGCTGCGATATGGCCGGTCAGTTTTCCATATGCTGAGGCCATGAATGCCGCGGTCTGTTCATGCCTGACCTGAATGAACTGTAGCCGTTCATTTTTTCTTATCGCATCAACCAGCCCCAGGGCGGATGTGCCAGGTATGCCGAAAATGTATTTTACGCCCCATTCCGACATCTGTTGTACCAGTATGTCGGACACGGTGCTTGTGCTTTCCTGTTTTTTACTTGCCTCTTCAGTTAGCGATATGAAAGCATTTTTGGAGGCATTGCAAACAGGGCAATTCCACCTCCCTGGTAGCTCGGGAAACCCGGTCTTTTCTTCTGATTCATCGTATATGTAATTGCAAACCGTGCATCGGTA